>JAUQOX010000308.1 GCA_030550695.1 Gemmatimonadota bacterium
GGGGGGCGGGAACCCTTGGGGAGGGGCACCCGGCGGGGTGGAGGCCACGCCATCGGGACCAGGAGGAGGAGATGTCCGCAGCTCGCGTCACCCGTAGGGGTCGGCCCACGGGCCAACGACGGCCCCGGCCCACCGAAACGAGCCACGCCGCCGCCGCTGCGCCCCGCCCCGGCCGGCCGGCCACGCTCCTTGCCCTGGCCGCCCTGGCGGGGGCGGTGGGAGGATGCGGGGAAAGTCCCCCCACCGGCCCGGCCCCGGAGATCCCGGGCCTTCCCCGTGCCCTTTCCGTGACCGAGACAGCCCTGGTGGAGGCCGGCAACGTCTTCGCCTTCCGGCTCCTCCGGGAACTCCACCGGGAAGCGCCCGATTCCAACCTCTTCTTTTCCCCCCTGAGCGCCTCCATGGCCCTGGGGATGACCCTGAACGGGGCCGCCGGGGCCACCTACGAGCAGATGCGGAGTGCCTTGGGGTTCGCTTCCCTGGAGCAGGACGAGATCAACCGGGCCTACCGCGATCTGACGGACCTCCTGGGCAAACTGGACCCCAGGGTCGAGCTCCGCCTGGCCAACAGCATCTGGTACCGTGCCGGCGTCCCCTTCCGCGGCGACTTCCTGGACCGGGCCCGGACCTATTTCTCCGCCCGGGTCGAGGCCCTGGACTTCGCCGCCCCCACCGCGGCGGCCACCATCAACGGCTGGGTGAAGGAGCAGACCAAGGGGAAGATCCGGGAGATGGTGGAAAACCCTCTGGACGCCCGCTCGGTGATGTTCCTGTTGAACGCGGTGTACTTCAAGGGGACCTGGGCTACCCGTTTCCCCAAGGACAAGACGGTCCAGGCGCCCTTCACCCCGGCTCCCGGGCGGACCCGCCTCGTCCCCCTCATGACCCTGGAGGACACGGTCCGGGCCGTCGGGAACGAGCTGTTCCAGGCAGTGGACCTCCCCTACGGCGGCAAGGCCTTTTCCATGACGGTGCTCCTGCCCCGGGAAGGAAGGAGGGTGGAGGAGGTGGTGGCGTGGCTGAACCCGTCCGCCTGGGAGCAGACGGTGGCCGCCCTGGAGCCCCGGGAGGCCACGGTGTTCCTGCCCCGCTTCACCCTGGAGTGGGAAAGGCTCTTGAACCGGTCCCTCGAGAGCCTGGGCATGACGGACGCCTTCGACCCCGCCCGGGCCGACTTCACCCGCATGTCGGACCAGGCCCGGGGGTTGGAGATGCACGTCAGCCGGGTCAAGCAGAAGAGCTTTGTGGAGGTGAACGAGGAGGGGACAGAAGCGGCGGCGGTGACCTCCGTGGAGATCCGGGTCACGTCGGTGCCCGACCGCCTCGTCTTTCGGGCCGACCGGCCTTTCCTGTTCCTCATCCGGGAGCGCTTCTCCCGGACCATCTTGTTCGTGGGAATCCTGAAAGAACCCCGATGAAGACGAAAAACAGCGTCAACGGGCTTTCCGAGACCGCCAGGCCCAGGCAGGGCCCACGCCAAGGAAAGGAAGAGCGCTACCCCGGCCGCGGAGGGCGTCGGCCGGTCCGGTTCGGGATGGCCCTCTGGCTGGCCCTGGCTGCGGGCCCCCTCCCCCAGACCCTCTCCGCCCAGGTGATTCCCGTCAAGACCGTCCCCGTGGCCACCGGCGACCAGTTCCTCCTTTTTCCCGCGGAAAACCTGGCCATGGGCGGTTTGGGCCTGGCTTTGCCCGACACCCTGGGAGACCCCTTCGGCAACCCCGCCGCGGGGGCCCGCCTGGGGGAGAGCCTGGTGTTCGCCTCCCCCACGGCCTACCGTATTTCCCGGGGGAACGGCTCCGGGCGCACCCTCCCCTTGGGGGTGCTCTTCAGCTCCGGGAGGTGGTTCGGGGGGGGAGCTTTGGCGATCCAGGAGGTGGAGGCCGCCCAAGGCCAACAGGTCTGGGTCTGGCGGGGCGGCCCCACCGACCGCCTCTGGGTCCCTCCCCCACCGTTCGAGCCCCTTGCGGAACGGTCGGCCCGCAACCTCTTCGCCCACGCCCATCTGGGATACCGGAGCCCCCGGCCCGGCCTCTCCTTCGGCATGGGGGTCTTGGGGGGTGACCTCCGGGCGATGGACGGGGTGGACCTCCTCTACGCCATGAGCTCCGGGATCCGGCAGTCGGGAAGTTTTTCCGACCTTCGGCTGGGGGTCCTGCGGGAGTGGGAGGGAGGCAAGGCCTTGGAAGCCGTCCTCCTCCGGGAACAGGTGAGGATGCGGCACGACGTCACCTACCTGGACCTGGTCTGGGAGCCGCTGCCTCCCGACAGCTTTGCCGTCCCCCAATGGCGCCGCCGGGTGGAAAAGAACCTGGACCACTCCACCACCACCGGCCTACATCTGGCCTACCGCCAGCCCCTCGCCGTGGCGGGATGGAGCACCGGCTGGTCGTTCACGGTGAACCGCAAGGATCACCCCAAGATCCCGAACTACGAGATCCAGAACATCCCCCGGGACCCGGGCGAAACGTGGGCCTTTTCCTTCGGCGGGGGGATCGGGCTCGCGGAGGGCCCCTTGCGCTTCGGGGCCGATGTGTTCCTGGAGCCCATCTGGAGCGACACCTGGGCCGACGCCGCCCGGGACACCGTTTCGGTGAAAGGGGACAAGATCCCCGCGGGGTCCAAGACGGTGGAGAACGATTTCCGCTTCCTGAACCTCCTGGTGCGGGCGGGGGCCTCCTACACTTGGCGGGAGGCAACCTTCCAGGCCGGGGTCCAGATCCGCTCCGTGGGGTACGAATTGGAGCAGGTGGACCACATCGCCGTCCGGACCCGGACCCAGGACGAAAGCTGGATGGAGTGGACCCCCAGCGCGGGGCTGACCCTGGACTTGGGGCGGGCCCGGATCCACTACGTGGGCCGCCTGGTCACGGGCACCGGCCGACCCGGCACCCGCTGGGAAGAAGGGGCCATGGCCAGGCGGGGGCTCGAGGCCCTGGCCAAGGCCGACTTCCTGGTAGCCCCCCAGGGGCCCCTGACCCTCCAGGAAGCCGAGGTGACCACCCACCGGATCGGCATCGCCATCCCCATCCGTTAGGAGACGGGCCCCCGGGGGACGGGCCCCTCCCGCTCCCCGGGCCGTCCAAAGCTCCCATGGCCCGAAGTCCGGGGGGCGGACCCTCCCTTCCCCGCAAAGGGGGCGCGGACCGGGCCTGCTCCGGGGCGCATGGGCAGAGGCAGCCCCCCCGTGCCGGCGCGAGGGAGGAGGAAAACCTTCCCCCGAGGGCCACGGGATCAGGCTCCCCTCGCCTCCCTGAGAAGGGGCGCATAGCTTGCTGTCGAGCGGCTTGAAACCCCCACCGGAGGAAAGCCATGCCTCGGCACCTGTTCACCCCCCCGAGCCCCACCAGGATCTCCCCGGCCGCTGCCCTTGTCCGCCGGGCTTTCGCCTGCCTCGCCGTCGGGAGTTGCGTCCTGCCGCGTCCTCTCCA
>JAUQOX010000309.1 GCA_030550695.1 Gemmatimonadota bacterium
CCACGGCGATTTTCTCTTCGGGGAGGAGTCCCGCCCGGAACTTCAGCCCCAAAGGCTCGGCAATGGCCGCGGCAGCGGCGGCGTGGTCTCCGGTGAGGAGTTCGATATGCCTCAGCCCAAGGGCTCGGAGCGCCGCCAGCGCCTCCGGTACCTCGGGCCTCAGGGTGTCGGCGGCAGCCAGGAAGCCCAAGGTCCGGCCGTTCACCTTCACCGAGAGGATGGTTTTCCCCTGCCTCAGGAGGGTGGGGGAAAGGGGAAGCGGCGCATCCTCTTCCCCCTTCCCGGCACGGGGGGCTCCGTGGAGGTCGAGGGGCGCCTCGGTCAGGCCGGGGCCGCCGCGGAGGGCCGGGGCCGTGGCGGCTGTGGCCTCCGGAGCTTGCCCCCTCCCCACCTCGACCCATTCCCCCCGCACCCGGGCCGCCACCCCCCGGCCGGGGAGGTGCCGGAAGTCCTCCGGCCGGGCCACCTCCACCCCCCATTCCCGGGCGGCCTCCCGGACGGCTTGGGCCAGGGGGTGCTCCGAGTACCACTCCGCCGAGGCGGCCAGGGCAAGAAGCCGCCGGCCATCCGTCCCGTCCAGGGGCACCACGTCCGTAATACGGGGCTGCCCCAGCGTCACGGTGCCCGTTTTGTCCAGGAGGAGGACGTCCGCCTGGGCCAGGGCCTCCAAATACCGCCCTCCCTTGATCACCAGGCCCCTCCGGGCAGCGTTTCCCACCGCCGCCAGCACCGCCACCGGCGTGGCCATGGCAAAGGCACAGGAACAGGCCACCACGAGAACGGCGGCCGCAGCGAGAACGTCGCCCCGGAGGGCTACCGTGAGCCCGGCCACCCCCAGCACCACCGGCAAATACCACGTGGAGAACCGATCTGCCAGGCGCTGGACCTCTCCCCGGTGGGCTTCGGCCTCCTCCACCAATCGGATGACCCGGCCGAAGGTGGTATCTGCCCCCACCCGTTCCGCCCGCACCCGGAGCATGCCCTCCTTCAACACCGAGGCCGCCAGGACCCTGCTGCCGGGCCCCGCCTCGAGGGGGAGGGGTTCACCGGTGAGGGCCGCCTGGTCCACCGAGGCGTTCCCCTCCACCACCTCCCCGTCCACCGGAATCTGACCGCCGGGGCGGACCACGACGATCTCGCCCGGACGGATCTCCTCCGCCGGGATTTCGCACTCCTGCCCCCCCCGCTCCACCCGGGCCAGCTTGGGGGCCATCTCCAGGAGGCTCCGCAGGGCCTGGCGGGAGCGGCTGGCGGTGAAGGCCTCGATGGCGTCGGAAACCCGCATGAACAGCACCACCAAGAGGGCCGCCCCCCACTCCTGGACAGCCACGGCCGCCGACAAGCCGACGGTCATGAGGGTGTGGGCCAGGATCTTCCCCTGGAGGGCGGCCCGCACCACTTTGCGAAGAATGGGCCATCCCCCCAGGGCGATGAGGGCCGCCCAAATCGGCCAGGGGATTCGGTGGGTCAGGCCGTCGAGCACCCCCGACCACTCCCCCAGGACCACCGCCCCCACGATTCCCGTCCCCACCAGGCCGAAGGCCGCCAGGAAGGAACGGGAAAGGCGACGGGTGCCGGCGTCACCGGGGGGGCCGAGGTGGGCAGGGGAGGCGGCGAGCTGAGGCCCGTTCCCCGGAGGGGTCAAGGGGTCCTGTTCCGGCGAGGGCCCTGCTCCGGCCCGGCCGGGGGACAAGTCCGGCCAACAGACCGGCGGCGAGCCCACGGAGCACCCTGCCCCCTCCACCGCCCTCCGAAGGGTGTCCAGGTCCAGAAGGGTCGGATCGGCCTGGACGATGGCCTTTTCCGCGGCCAGCAACACGTCCACCGAGACCACCCCCGGCACCCGGGAGAGGGCCTCCTGGACCGCCCGAGCCTCTTCGGCACAGCACAGACCCCGGATGGGGAGGTGGAGGGTGGTGGGCATGGGCTAGGGCTGAGGAGTGTCTTGCCGGGTGGTCGATGCTCCGCAACGGAGGGGACCGCTCAAACCCCCAAGGGTCCGTTCCCTCTCGGAGAATGCTCAAGGATTCCCAAACCCCATAGGCGGGAATCCGGTTCCGGCAGGGGCCGGTCGTACCCCGGACGATGGGCGGGCGGCCAAGGGCCTCCGACGCCTTCGCCGCGGTGGGGCACCCCCTGCCCCCGCTCCACCGCAACTCCGTGAGCCTGACCACGGGCTGTCGGCAAGGGAGCCTGAAGCCCCTGAAGGTGCCGGCCGACCAGCGCGCAGTAATGAAGTCCGGGTACCCCCATCCTGTCGGCGATGACTCTCCAGGGAAGCTCGACGGGATCACGCTTCACAGCCCCGCCCCCCCTGTTCCGCCACGCTTGACGAGCTACCACCGAGATCAGACGGGTTCGCCGGATCGTTGGGGACGGACAGCGGGGACTGGGTGGCCGGACAGGCGAGGGGGTGTGGGGGGCTCTGGGAGGCGAACCGGCCCTCCCAAGCGACGATGACTGGGCGAACCCGAAGGCGGCGCGCCTCGCCGGCTACGAAGTCCCGGGCCGCCTCGGCTGCCGCACGGAAGGGCTCGGAGGCCTCTTGCGCCGCTAGAGCTTCCGCAAAAGCTCCCAGCCAGCGCCCCAGATGGTCTTGGAGGAAAGTGCGGGCTGCCCGGCTGGTAGTCCGCCCCTCTTCACGAAGCCCGTGAAAGCGAGCGTGAGCAAGCTTAAGAAGCAGGGCCGCATAGAATTCCAGCTCCACTGAAATGTGGTCGGCCCTCGTGCGTCGTCGCTGGCTCAGTTCGAACCCGAAGGCGCGGAAGAACCCCTGGAGATCCGCCAGGATGGGCGCGGGGCTTACGGCCTCCCTCGGCTGGAACGCCGCCTCATGGGGAGAGCAGAGGGGGACGCCGAAGAACAGACGGGAGTATTCCGTGTAAAGAGCGTGGGCCTCCGCTCCGCTCCAGACTTTCCTCAGCCGAGTGGTCGGCCCCTTCAGTGTCCGGGGAAGAGCGGGCGAACGCCCGAGACACTTCAGGGCCCCCATGAGCTCCGTCCGGGGCCCCGCTTCGGGCGGCGGCTGAAAGCACTGCGCCAAACACTGGGCGAAACGGGCTCGGGCCAGGAGGGCTGCCACCGACCGTTCGGCCCGGCCGAGGACGGGCTCACCCAAGTCCCCTGGGGGAGACTCGGCCCTTCCCCCCCGGACGCCCGCTCGGGTGTTCTTTTTCGTCATTCTGTCTTTCTCCTGTTGCCTCCCTCCGGTGGGCCACCGGCAACGCCGGCGCCCTCACTCCGGGAGGAGGATGGGAATCCAGTCCGACCAGGCCTTCCGACTCCCCACCTCGTTGTTGCCCCCTTCCCAGACGGCGAAGCAGACCGGGACGCGGCCCCCCAAGGGTAGGGCCAGGCCGGAATGGGGCGCGGCCAGGGGATGGCTCAGGGCGACCCGCCACCTCCCCC
>JAUQOX010000310.1 GCA_030550695.1 Gemmatimonadota bacterium
GAAGAAGGTACCCACCTCTTCCCCGAAGGCCGAGTTCCGGTCCACTCGGCCGCCCAACTGGAGATAGAGCCGGTCCCGCCACGCCAGGTCGAGCTGGGTGAAAATGCCTCCCTCCCGCCGTTCCGAGTAGGAGCCGCCGCCGGTGGTGGTGGCGGCGGAGTTGATGGCGTTGGCCTTGTTGGTGGTGAGGCCCTGGCCCGTGGCGTTGGTCAGGTCGGTCCGGACCGCAATGAACTGGCCTCCGAAGGCCAGGTCGGCCACGAAATCGGTGAAGAAGCTCCTCCGGACGCTCCCCATGTAGTCCAGGGTGATCTCGTCCCGGTTCTGGCGGGCCTGCTGGATCTGCCCCGAATTCAAGACCACCGTCCCGTACCACCCCTTGTCGTTCTTGGGGAAGAAGGAACGGGCTTCGCTGCGGGTCATGTCCACGCCGGCGTGCAGACGGTGCTGGAACCACGGGCGAGGGGTGTAGCGGAGGGTGAAGACCGGCGTAGCCCGGACGGTCATGTCCCGATTGGAGATCCGCCGGATGGCTTCCGTCTGGCGGTTGGAAGCGTACCATCCGTCCTGGGGGAACTCCCCTACGGTGAGGGGGCTGCCCAGGAGACCACCTCCCAGATAGCCGTAGATGTTGTTGTCGTTCTGCGGAAAATCGGCGTCCACCCGGGCCAGCCCCATGGACACCTCCATGCGGAGATCCTCCCGAGGGGTAAAGTCGAAGTTGGCCCGGCCACTGTAACGGTCGTAGTAGTTGTTGGGGAGGGTCCCTTGCTCTTCTTCCGAAGTGAAGGAGAGGTAATAGGCATAGGCGTCACCCCCTCCCCGCCCCGTCCAAGCGAATCTCCGGCTGCTCCCCTCCCGGAAGACGTTATAGCGGACCAAGGGGTTGTCGGAAACGATGGTCCCCGCCGGCTTTCCGAAGCAGAGCTTGCGCCGGGAATCCGTGACGTGGGTAGCCGTACACTCCGCAAAGTTTGCCGGGGGCGTCCAGTTCTGCTGGATGATGCCCTGTTCGTAGGAAACGGTCTGGCTGAAGCTCACCCCGGTCTTGCCCCGCTTGGTGCGGATCTGGATGACCCCCGCCGAGGCGTCCGCCCCGTAGAGGGTGGCGGCCGCCGGGCCCTTCACGATCTCGATGGACTCGATGTCCTCGGGGTTGATGTCGTTCAGGCGGCTTCCGGCCTGGCCTCCCACCCCGTAGATCTGCGACACACGAGAGTCGGCCCGGACACCGTCGATGATGACGATGGGCTCGTTGGAGAGCTCGATGGAGGCCGATCCCCGGAGCCGGATCCGTTGCCCGGAGCCCGAGGTTCCCGAAGCAGTCTGGATGGAGACCCCCGTGGTCCGGGCCTGGAGAAGGGTGGCCACGTTGATCACCGGGGCGATTTCCGTGATGGCCGCGGCGTTGTAAGTGGAGATGGAGGCGGCCTGGGCGCGACGGTCTTGGCGGCCGGCCGTACCGGTGACGATGATCTCGTCCAGGGCGACGGCGGAGACGGAAAGCTGGAAGTCCAAGGTCACCGTCTGACCGGGCCGCACCTCCACCTGGGCGGTTTCCGTGCGGTAGCCGATGAAAATGACGCTCAACTCTCGGCGTCCGGCGGTGACGTTGGCGATGCGGTAACGCCCGTCCCGGTCCGTCAGGGAACCCAGTTGGGTTCCCACCACCACCACCTGGGCACCGGCCACCGGGGCGCCGGTGCGGCCATCCACCACTTGCCCGACCACCGTCCCCTGTTGCCCCTGGAGGACCCCAGGCGTCAAGAGGAGGAATCCCAGGGCCGCGACCAGTGCCGGATAGGATACCCTTCGTGCACGATGGAACTTCATGCGGTTTTCCCTCCTGAAAAGGGGAAGGCCCGGAGGACATCTCCCATTTCCGGTTGACCCCGTGGGCTCTTCCCGTGGGTGGATGGCGGTCGGCCCCGGTGGGCCGGATCCGCCCTGCAGGGGATTCGAGGGGGGCGAGCCGTGGCGCCGAACACCTCCCGGTGGAGCGTTCTCTCGGAAATGTGGATTTGGGTGAGGGGATGGAGCCGATGGATCCCGCGGTCCGCTGGACCCGCAACACAATGGAGAGGCGAAGGAGGACTTGTCAAGCAGATATTCCAGAAAACCGATACCACCCTGCCGTGGGGTTGGCCTCCTGGCTCAGGGCGGTGGGGAGGGCGGGTCCTCCGATATTTCCTTGTCTTCTTGCTTTTTCGCCGGGTACCGGCGCCGGCCCCTGGACGCCCTGCGCTACCCAGGGGAGGCCCCCAAACAGGGCCTCCCCTTTTTGGGGTTTTCGTCGTTCAGCGCTTCCAGCGCTCGAACCAGCTCTGCAGGTAGAGTTGGCTCCTGAGGAAATTGGAGGGAATGGAGGAGGTCCCGTGCCACTCGCCCTTGAAGCGCAACATCGCCGTGGGAACCTTCCGCATCTTCAGGGCGGCGTAGAACTCTTCCGTCTGGGAGATGGGGGTCCGCAGATCCAGTTCCCCGGTCATCAGCATGGTGGGGGTCTTCACGTTCCCCACGTACATGAGGGGGGACCGGCGAAGGTGTTCGGAGGGGTCTTCCCAAGGAAACTTCTCGAAGTTCCGGTACCAACCCGGGCCGTCGGTGGTCCCCACGAAGGAGAGCCAGTTGGTAACGGGGAAGTTGGCCGACGCCGCGGCGAAGCGATCCGTATGGCCTACGATCCAGGCGGTCAGGACGCCCCCTCCGGAGCCGCCGTACACGAAGAGGTTCCGCTCGTCCACGAACCCTTTGGCCAACATCTCGTCCACGCCCCGCATAAGGTCGTGATAGTCGTCGCCGGGGTAGGCGTTCTTGATGGCGTTTCCGAAGGCGCTTCCGTAGCCGGAACTCCCCCGGGGGTTGGTATAGAGAACGACATAGCCCCGGGCGGCATGTTCCTGCCATGAGAAGTTGAAAGCCACGGTGTACTGGGCATGGGGCCCCCCGTGGATGGTGAGGATCATGGGGTACTTTCGGGAGGGGTCGAAGTCGGGGGGGGTGATATACCAGCCCTGGATCTCCAGATCGCCCACGGACCGGTACCGGATCTCGTGGACCTGGCCCAACGTGACCCCGCCCAGCACGTCCGCATTCACCTCGGTGAGGCGTCGGAGACTCTGGGGTGCCCCCAGTTCGAAGGCCCAGATGTCCCCCGGTTCGTGGTAGCTCGACAGCACGCCCACGGCGGTCCCCCGGCGGTCCATGGAGGTGACGGTGAGGACGTGGTTCCCACGGGTCACCTGCCGGGGCTCACCTTGCAGGGGCACGAACCAGAGGTTGGTGGTACCCCTCATGGCCGCGTTGACGTAGAGGCCGCTGCCGTCGGGGGCCCACCTGAGG
>JAUQOX010000001.1 GCA_030550695.1 Gemmatimonadota bacterium
GCTCGAGGAGCTCGGGGGGGAGGGAGCGGATGAGGCAGGCGGTCTGTCCCTTGCCGCGGAGGAAACAGGCGCGGAAGAAGGACCGGCGGCGTGGCCTGAGGTCGAGATCAATCCCTTACGCACCATGCCGGAAGGGGCGGAGGCCATGCCGACCACCCCCCAAGAAGGGGCATGGCCAGGCGGGGATGGAGAGAAAGAAGAGGCCGAGGAGGCGCCGGCCGCGGCGGACGACTTCACGATCGAGCCTTTCTATGGTGCGGATGCCGAGGCCACCTTCCAGGAGGTGGCGGAGGAAGCCAGCCCGGAGCTGCCGACGGAGACCCTGGTCTCTTCCGTGGCGGAGGCGGATCCGGTCCTTACTCCTCCACCCCCTTCCGAAAGGCCCTTCTCTCCTGCGCCCCAATTCGGCAAGAGGGACCCTCACGAAAAAGCCCAGCGGCTGGCCCGGGTGCTCATTTCGGACATCGTCCTTTACAACCCGGAACGCCATCAGCGGGCCCTCCGGGAGGGGCGTGTGAAGGAGGAGTTCCGGGACGAGATCCAAAGGTCCTGGGAGGAGTATGTGGGGCAGGTAGGGACCACTTTGGCCAACAATACCAGCTACTTCACCGAAGCCCTCAACGAAATTCTGGCCAAGGGACAACCCCTGTTTCCGCCCGGCGGTCTCGGCCGTTGAGGCAGGGAAGTCGGGCGGGTA
Source organism: Gemmatimonadota bacterium (assembly GCA_030550695.1). GTDB lineage: Bacteria > Gemmatimonadota > Gemmatimonadetes > Longimicrobiales > Gaopeijiaceae > JAUQOX01. The sequence goes on from JAUQOX010000001.1 coordinate 698, forward strand.
TATTCCAGCCGTCCTGGATGCCGGGGGTCGCCCGAGGGGCGGCCCCCTCCAGTGTTCTCTGGAAAGAAGGTCGCCCTTACCCATGATGACGGCTGAGCTGTTGTCAGATCTTTCGGAATTGACGTCCCGTCTCGACGAGCTCGGGAGGTACCTTTGACCTCCCCAACAAAGCCGCGCGACTGAAAAGTCTCGAGGACGTCATGGCCTCCCCCCAGTTCTGGGAGGACCCTGAGGAAGCCCGGAAAATCCTCCTGGAAGCCAAACAGATCAGGAGTTGGTTGGATCCTATAAGTTCCCTCCAGCAAAGGGCCGCCACCCTGAGGGAGCTGGGACAACTTTTGCGGGAGGAGCCCGACGAGGAGCTCCAGGCCGAATGGGAGCGCGAAATGCGCTCGTTGGCCCAAGAGCTGCGTCGGATGGAACTCCGGGTGATGTTGCAAGGGGAGGATGACCACCGCAACGCCATCCTCACCATCCACCCCGGCGCGGGCGGCCTGGAGTCGCAGGACTGGGCGGCCATGCTCCTCCGCATGTACACCCGTTGGGCCGAGCGGAAAGGCTTCGAAACCGAACTCCTCGATCTCCTGGATGGAGAAGAAGCAGGCATCAAGAGCGCCACGGTGGCCATTCGCGGCGACCATGTGTACGGCTATCTGAAAGCGGAGAAGGGGGTACACCGTCTGGTGCGCATCTCGCCCTTCGATGCCCAGGGCCGCCGACACACGTCTTTCGCCTCGGTATTCGTCTACCCCGAGGTGGACGAGGATATCGAAATCGAGATCGACGAGAAGGACTTGAGGATCGACACCTTCCGGTCCTCCGGTGCCGGTGGACAACATGTGAACAAGACGGATTCCGCGGTGCGTATTACCCACCTGCCCACGGGAATTGTGGTGTCCTGCCAGCAGGAGCGTTCGCAGCATAAGAACAAGGCCACCGCCATGAAAATGCTCCGGGCAGCTCTGTACGAGAGGGCTCTTCGCGAGAAAGAGGCGGAAAAGGCGGCTCTGGAAGCCACCAAGACCGATATCGCATGGGGCAATCAGATCCGCTCCTACGTGCTGGCACCGTACACCATGGTCTCGGATCACCGGACCGAGCTCAAGATCTCGGACGCCTATGCGGTCTTGGACGGTGAACTGGATGAGTTCATCGAGGCCTATCTCAAACGCTTCGGCGCGGCGGCCCTGCGATGACAGAGGATCTGAATCAGGTCATGAAAGTCCGTCGGCAGAAGCTCGAGGACCTGCGGGCCCGGGGAGTCGAGCCGTTCGCCTACCGGTTCCAACGGACCCATAAAGCGTCGGAGGCCCGGAATCTCTTCGAGGAGAGAGAGCGAGGGGGGCTCCTGGATGCCGACGGCTTCGGACCCGTGGTCCGAGTTGCGGGACGGATACGCAGCTTCCGGGCACACGGGAAGACGGCCTTTGCCCATTTGGAAGACGACAGCGCCTCCATCCAGATCTACTTCCGCAAGGACATCTTGGGCGAACAGGCCTTCGAGGTCGTCCTGGACCTGTTGGACCTGGGAGATTGGCTCGGGGTGGAAGGAGGGCTCTTCCGCACCCGTATGGGGGAAGTGACCGTCCGGGTGGCTTCGTTCCAAGTCCTGTCGAAATCCCTTCGGCCCCTTCCCCTGGGAAAGGTGGAGGAGGATGCCCAAAGCGGTCAGCGGATCGTGCATGGGGACTTCACAGATCTGGAAGGGCGGTATCGGCAGCGCTACGCTGACCTGGCGGTGCATCCTGAGGTCCGGGAGGTGTTCCGCAAACGGGCGCGGATCGTCTCTGCCCTGCGGGAATTCCTGGACGAGGAGGGTTTCCTGGAGGTCGAAACCCCCGTCCTCCAGCCCCTGTATGGAGGGGCCTCCGCGCGACCGTTCGTCACACGGCACCATGCGCTGGATCGGACCATGTATTTGCGCATCGCCGACGAGCTTTATCTCAAGAGACTCGTGGTCGGCGGGTTCGAAAAGGTTTACGAGATCGGCAAGGACTTCCGCAACGAGGGCATCGATCGGTTCCACAACCCCGAGTTCACCATGCTGGAGTTCTATCAGGCCCTGGCGGATTACCAGGATATGATGGAACTGGTGGAGCGGTTGTTGGTGCGCGTGGCCGACCGGTCCTTGGGCACGAGGGTCTTTCACTACCAGGGAGAGGAGATTCGTTTGACACCACCTTTTCGCAGACTCCGCTTCCTGGAGGCCTTGGGTGAGGCCTTGGGATCGGACCCTCTGGACCTTCCGGAACGGGAACTCCGCCGACGGGCGGAAAGTCTGAATCTTCCGGAACTGGAAGGGGCAGGACGAGGGAAACTCCTGGACAAGTTGTTCGGAGCCCTTGTTCAGGAGGGGCTGCGGCAGCCCACCTTCGTCATGGACTATCCGAAAGAACTGAGTCCCCTGGCCAAGGTTCACCGGCAGGACCCCCGCCTCACGGAGCGGTTCGAGTTGATCATTGCCGGCCAGGAGGTGGCCAACGCCTTTTCGGAACTCAACGATCCCCTCGACCAGCGGCGGCGGTTCGAAGAGCAGACGGGGCTGCGGGCCAGGGGGGACGAGGAGGCTCAGCTGATGGACGAGGACTACCTCCGCGCGCTGGAGTACGGGCTTCCTCCCACGGGAGGGGTGGGGATCGGGGTGGACCGCCTGGTCATGCTCCTCACCGACCAACCTTCCATCCGGGATGTGATCCTCTTTCCCGTCCTCCGCAATGTGGAATGAGCGGAGCCGCCCGAAGCGCGGTAATCTCCGGGTGGCCTGGGAGCTGGCCAGACGCTACCTCGCCCCGCGGCGCAGCGGCAAGTTTCTGTCCTTCATCACCTGGGTCTCGCTGGGCGGCATCACGGTGGGGGTAAGCGCCCTCATCGTCGTCATCGCCGTCATGACGGGGGCCCAGAAGGAGTTCCAAGCCAAGATCCTGGAAGCCAGTCCGCACGTGGTGGTCCAGGAGTTCGGCACCAACCTCCGCATGGGACGTTGGCGGCAGGTCAGGGACAGCATTCTTGCCGTGAGGGGCGTCCTGAGTGCGACGCCCTTCCTTCTCACCAAAGTGGCCATCCTTCGCGGCGAGTACGCTCAGGCCGCAGATCTCTACGGCGTTTCCCTCGCCGACCTGGGTGAGGCGGCCACGGGGGTCGAGGCCCGCATTCGCACGGGCACCCTATCCCTCGAGCCCGGTTCGTCAGGGCTTCCACCCCTGTTGGTAGGGAGTCGGTTGGCGGAACGCATGGTTGTCTTTCCCGGGGACACCCTGTTGGTGATTTCCATGGAGAATATCCGGCGAGATCCTTTCGGGGGATTGGCTCCTGCCATGCGGCAGTTCCAGGTCAGCGGGACCTTCGAGACGGGTCTCTACGACTATGACCTGGCCAACCTGTATGCTCGATTGGAGGATGTACAGGATCTGCTGGGGGTGCGGCAGGCCGACCAGGTCTCGGGGATCGGGGTCCGGGTGGCGGAACCCTGGCGGGCGTCCCTGATCGCGGATTCGATTCGGAATCGCCTGGGCTTCCCCTACGATGCGGAAGGCTGGGAGGTGACGAACCGGGCCCTCTTTTCCGCGTTGAAGCTGGAGAAGCTGGCGATGGGGGTGATTCTCTTTCTCATTGTGGTGGTGGCCGCCTTCAACATCGTCAGCACCTTGGTCATGGTGGTGGTGGATCGGACGCGGGAAATCGGAATCCTGAAGACCATGGGCATGACCGACCGGGGTGTGGTTCAGGTGTTCATGCTTCAGGGCGTTTGGATCGGTGCCATCGGGACCGCGGCGGGAACCGTTTTAGGGTGTATCCTTTCCTGGATCCTCGAGCGGTACGAGGTCATCCGGATTCCTCCGGACGTGTATTTCGTCGACCGGCTGCCGGTGGCGTTGGAAGCGGCCGATGTCCTCCTCATCGCCTTGGCCAGCATCGCCGTGTCGTTTCTGGCCACCCTGTATCCGTCCAAGCAGGCCGCCCGCCTTCCCCCTGTGGACGCCATTCGTCATGAATAGCGGAATCCACCGTCCGGCCGAAGAAACCCTTCCCCCCGGGGTTCCGCCCCTGGAGGCCCGCAACCTGTGGAAGTCCTTCCGGGCCGGAGACGGCAGTGAACTCAGGGTTCTGGAGGGGGTAGACCTGCGGGTGGAGGTTGGAGAAGTGGTGGCCGTCGTGGGGGCCAGCGGGGTGGGGAAGTCCACCCTCCTCCACCTCTTGGGCGCCCTGGACCGCCCCACGGCGGGGCAGGTCTTGTTGGGCGGCAAATCTCTGGCCGAGATGGATGATCTGGCCCTGGCCGAGGTGAGGAACCGCTCCATCGGGTTTGTGTTCCAGTTTCACCACCTCTTGCGGGACTTCAGCGCCCTGGAGAACGTGGCTATCCCTCTCCTCATCCGGGGGGTGCCCCGCCGGGATGCCCGGGAGCGGGCCAGGAGCCTCCTCGAGGCCGTGGGCGTTGTGGAGCGGGCCCATCACCTGCCGGGCCAGCTTTCGGGGGGAGAACAGCAGAGGGTGGCCGTGGCCCGGGCCTTGGCGAACGATCCTTTGGTCCTGTTGGCGGACGAGCCTTCCGGCAATCTGGACACGGCAGGGAGTCGCCGTCTCCACGATCTCCTCTTCTCGTTGCGGGAACAGAGAGGAACCTCCATGGTCTTGGTGACCCACAATCTGGAGTTGGCCCGGCGCGCCGACCGTATCCTGGCCCTCCGGGAGGGGCGTCTGCACCCCACCTCCTCGCGGGAGGTGTGAGGATGTTGTGCGACATTTGCGGGGCCAGCGAGGCCGTGGTGCACATTACTCAGGTGGTGAACCACCAGACCACCACCCTCCACCTTTGCGAGCGGTGTGCCGCGGAACGGGGACTTCAAGCGGCCCCGCCCTTGGCCCCACCGCCTTTGGCGGATTTCCTGGCCAAGCTGGGGGGCAATCCCCACGAGAGGGTCGAGCAAGGGGAAGGTGGAGGGGTCTGCCCCTTTTGCGCCTTGACGCTGGAGGAGTTCAAGCGGATCGGCAGGTTGGGGTGCCCGCAATGCTACAGCGCCTTCGACGGGTACCTGAGAGGCCTTCTTCGGCGGATCCAGGCGGGTTCCCAACACACCGGAAAGGTGTACCTGCCCCCTGAGGGTCCCGAGCCCGACCGGGAAAGGCGCCTCGCATCCCTGCGGAAGAAGTTGGCCAAGGCGGTGGAAGCGGAGGATTTCGAGGGTGCAGCCCGCCTCCGGGACCAGATTCGCGCCCTCGAGTCAAGCCGGTAGGGGGCCATGGACGAGCTCTCGCTTGCCCCCGACTACGGCCTGAGCTGGTTGGACGCCAGCGGCCCGGCTTCCGATATCGTCCTCTCCACCCGGGTGAGGCTGGCCCGAAACCTTCAAGGTTATCCTTTCCCTGCCCGGGCCCGGGTCCACGACCGTCTCGAAGTGTTGCGGAGGGTCGAGGAAGGAATCACCCGGGCCGCGTCCCTGGCCGGGGGAGGTGTCTACGTCCTCAAGGACCTGGGACCCCGGACCCGGCGGATCCTCCTCGAGCGACGTTTGGTCTCCCGAGACCTCCTGGGAGGGATCGGGAATGCTCCGGCCCCGGGGGCAGCGGTGGTTCTGCCCGGTCGAGACCACCTGTCCGTGATGGTGAACGAGGAGGATCATCTCCGCCTCCAGGCTCTCCTGTCCGGTCTGCGACTTCGAGAAGCCTGGCGCCTGGTGGATGCGGTGGACGAGGAATTGGGGGGGGCGTTTCCCCTGGCCTACCACCCCGAATTCGGTTTCCTCACCAGTTGTCCCACGAACGTGGGGACAGGTCTTCGAGCTTCCGTTTTGATGCATCTGGCGGGGCTCGTCCTCACCAAGGAGATCGGGAGGGTGCTCAAGGGCCTGACCCAGGTGGGGCTCACGTTCCGGGGACTGTACGGGGAAGGCTCCGAGGTGGTGGGGAATTTCTTTCAGGTATCCAACCAGACCACCCTGGGTACCTCCGAAGAGGACCTCATCGAGCACATGGAGCGGGTGGTGGACCAGGTCATCCAACACGAGAGGCAGGCCCGTGCCGTCCTCCTCAGGGAGGCCCCAGCCGTAACCGAGGACAAGATCTGGCGGGCCTACGGTCTTCTGGCCTACGCCCGCTCCCTGGCCTTCGAAGAGATGATCAACCTGCTGAGTGCCGTCCGGCTGGGGGTGAGTCTGAAACTTCTCCCCCGGCTTCGAGTATATTCCCTCAACAAGATCATGATCTACGGGCAGCAGGCTCACCTGGAGCAGGCTGCCGGCCGTGAGCTCCTTCCTCCCGAATGCGACGCACACAGGGCCAGCCTGGTGCGGAAGATCCTGGCGAGCGAAGGGGTTCCTACGTCGGACTAAAGGAAGCGCAGACCCGGTCCATGAACTACAACTTCACCGATCGTGTCCGGAAGGTCCTGGCCATGGCCAGGGAGGAGGCCATCCGCCTCCAGCACGACTACGTCGGGACGGAGCACATTCTCCTGGGTCTCATCCGGGAGGGGGAGGGAGTTGCGGCGGCTGTGCTCATGAACCTCAACGTAGACCTGGATGCTATTCGGGAGGGGATTGAGGAAGCGGTTCGGCCGGGAAAGGCGACCATTGCCCTGGGAGAACTTCCCTATACCTCCCGGGCCAAGAAGGTCCTGGAACTGGCCATGGCGGAGGCCAAGGAGCTGAATCATTCTTATGTGGGGACGGAACATCTGCTCCTGGGTCTTCTTCGTGAGGAAAAAGGGGTGGCGGCCCAAGTGTTGAACTCCTTGGGCGTGACCCTGGAGGACGCTCGGGCCGAAACCTTGAGGCTTCTGGGATCCGACGTGAACGGCACCGAGAGCGAGGCGGGGGGAGGGGGAGCTCTGCCCGGGGGGTTGGCTCAGGGCCCCAGGGGGGAGAAGAAAACCACGAAGACTCCGGCGTTGGACCACTTTTGCCGGGACCTTACCGAGCTCGCCCGCCAGGGGCAACTCGACCCGACCATCGGCCGGGAGAAGGAGATCCAGCGGGTGGTGGAGATCCTCTGCCGGCGAAAGAAGAACAATCCTGTGCTCATCGGTGAGCCAGGAGTGGGGAAGACGGCCATCGTGGAAGGCCTGGCCCAGCTCATTGCCCGAGGGGAGGTCACGGAATCGCTCCGCAACCACAGGGTCCTGGCCCTGGATATGGCGGCGGTCATCGCAGGCACCAAGTACCGCGGGCAGTTCGAAGAGCGCCTCAAGGCGGTGATGAACGAGATCTCCCAAACCCGTAACGTGATTCTCTTCATCGACGAGCTGCATACCCTCGTGGGGGCAGGGGCGGCGGAAGGGGCCATTGATGCCTCCAACATGCTGAAGCCGGCCTTGGCCCGGGGCGAACTCCAATGCATCGGAGCCTCCACCCTGAACGAATATCGGAAGTACATCGAAAAGGACGGGGCGCTGGAACGCCGCTTCCAGCCCATCATCGTGGACCCGCCCACGGTGGAGGAGACCGTCAATATCCTGAAGGGCCTCCGGAGTCGTTATGAGGAACATCACCGGGTGATCATCCCCGACGAGGCCCTGGAACAGTCGGCCCGTCTTTCGGATCGGTACATCACCGACCGTTTCCTCCCGGACAAAGCCATAGACGTCATCGACGAGGCCAGTGCCCGGGCCAGGATCGCCTCGCAGGTACCCCCACCCGAAGTCGAAGATCTCAAACAGGCCCTGTCGGAGATCGCGGCCAAGAAAGAGGAAGCCATCCGTGAACAGGACTTCGAGCGGGCTGCGGAACTCCGCGACAAGGAGCGGGATCTCCAGCAGCAGATCCGCAATCGAGAGAAGGCCTGGGAAGAGGAAAGGCGGCGACATCGGCCTCGAATCACGGCTGACGAGGTAGCCTTTATCGTGAGCCGTTGGACGGGAATCCCCGTTACCCGTCTTCGCCAGACCGAAAGCGAGCGGCTGGTGCACATGGAGGACGAGCTTCACCAGAGGGTGGTGGGCCAGGATGACGCCATAGCGGCTATTTCAAGAGCCATTCGACGGAGCCGGGCTGGCCTCAAAGACCCGCGGCGTCCCATCGGCTCCTTCATTTTCTGCGGGCCGACGGGAGTGGGGAAGACGGAGTTGGCCAGGGCTTTGGCCGAGTTCCTGTTCGCGGACCGCGATGCCCTGATTCGCGTAGACATGAGCGAGTATATGGAGAAGTTCTCCGTTTCTCGCCTCATCGGGGCACCCCCCGGCTATGTGGGCTATGAAGACTCCGGGACGCTTACCAAGGCGGTGCGGCGTCGCCCCTACAGCGTGGTCCTCCTGGATGAGATCGAGAAGGCCCATCCCGATGTGTTCAATATCCTTCTCCAGGTCTTGGATGAAGGGCACCTGACCGACAATTATGGGCGGGTCATCGACTTCAAGAACACCATCCTGATCATGACCTCCAACCTCGGTGGGCGGGACATCAGCAAGGGCGGGGGCTTGGGTTTCCACGCCCGGGATCCGCAATCCACCTACGAGGTCATGAAAGACAAGGTGCGGCGGGAGGTGGAGAGGGTCTTCAACCCGGAATTCTTGAACCGGGTGGACGATATCATCGTGTTCCACCCCCTTAGCCGAGAAGACATCGGCAAGATTGTGCATATTCTGCTAAAAGACGTAAGAAATCGGCTGGCCGAGGAACACCTCTCGTTGAAATTGTCCGAAGCTGCCCTGGCTTTCCTCGTGGATCGGGGGTACGACGAGAAATTCGGCGCTCGACCCCTCCGTCGGGCGATCCAGCGTTATTTGGAAGATCCCCTTTCGGAAAAGATCCTCCAAGGGGAGTTTGCTCCGGGAGACGAGATAGAGGTGGACGTGGCCCCCGATGGTGATCACTTGAATCTTCGGGCTGTCTCCTCCACCAAGACCTGACCGTGGCATTGCCAGGGTTCCTACTCCGAAATGGCCGGCTGCTCTTGCTGGCCGTCAGCCTCAGCCTACCGGCAGGTGCGTTGCCTTGGGGAGGTGTGGGGGCCCAGGGCGCCCCCTCCCAGTCTGCCCCGGCCGTGGTTCGCGTGGACTCCATCGAAGTGGTGGGGAACTACAGGGTATCCACGGTGACCATTCTCGGCACATTGGGCTTTGAAGTCGGATCCGAGGTCACCTACCGAGATATCCAGAGGAGCATCAAGATCCTCTACGCCACGGAGCAATTCGAGGACATCCAGGTCTGGGCCAGAGGGAGCGAGGGAGAACCGGTGGTTTTGGTCGTGGAGGTCAAGGAGTTCCCAGCCGTTCGCCGCCTGGCCATCCAAGGGCTGCAGCGGATCAACGAGAAAACGGTGAGGGATACCACCGGGCTCCAACCCAACCGGCCTTACTCCCCTGCCAAGGTTGCTCGGGCCAAAGCCTTCATTCGCGCCGAACTGGGCAAGAAGGGGGTGCCGTTTGCCCGAATCGAAGAGCGGATGGTGGAGGTAGAGGGCGAACGTGGGCGGGTGGATCTCTTCCTGGATGTGACCGAGGGAAACCGGGTGACCCTCGCTCAGATCGAGATCCGCGGCAACGATTTCCTTGGGGACGGAGAGATCCTGGATGCCCTCAAGACCAGTAAGGAAGGTTTCTGGTGGTTCCAGAGCGGCCGGTATGATGCTGATCTGGTCCAAAAGGACCTGGAGGAATCCATCCCGAAGCTCTATCGAAGCCGGGGCTTCCTGGATTTACGGGTGCTTGGGGATACCTTGATCGTGGACCCCGAGACCGGAAAGGCACGCCTGGAAGTGGCCCTCGAGGAGGGCCCACGGTACCGTCTGGCCGAGTTTCGGGTCGAGGGGAACCGACGGTTCTCCACGGACGAGGTTCAGCGCTTCTTCCGCCTCGAGGAGGGAGGCCTGTTTCGGACCCTCGGGTTGGGTCGGCGGGAGGGAGAAGAAAGAAGGCCGGTCTTCAACGGGGTCGCCTTCGACGATGCCGCGCAACGCCTCCGCCAAGCCTACAACGACGAGGGGTACATCTGGGCCCAGATCGAGCCGTGGGTGGAAGTGCTGGAGGAAAGGGCGCAGGATGGATCGCGACTGCTCCGGGCCGGCTGGCGCATCGTGGAGAACAACCCCGCCTATGTGAACCGGGTGTCCATTGCAGGAAATGAGTATACCCATGAGCGGGTCATCCGGGAGAAGATCTTCATCCTGCCCGGGGACGTCTACAGCCAAAGCCGCTTGATCTCCAGTTATCAAAGCATCGCTTCCTTGGGATTCTTCGAAACCCCCCTCCCGCAACCCGACATCGAGCCGGATCCGACCACCGGCGACGTGAACATCACGTTCCACGTCAAAGAGAAGCAGACGGGATCCATCAACTTCGGTTCGGCGGTCGGTGGAGGGACGGGGTTGTCGGGGTTCCTGGGATATGACCAGCCGAATCTTTTCGGACAAGCCAAAGAAGGGCATTTGCGCTGGGATTTCGGCCGCTACATCAATAGTTTCACCTTTTCCTACTCCGACCCGGCTCTCTTCGAATCCCAGGTGAGCGGGACTCTGTCCATTTTCAACGCCCGCGATCGGTTTTTCCAGTTCCGCACCGGTCGGAGGAAGCGCGTGGGGTTCAGCCTCCAATTCGGGTTCCCCGTCCCTTGGTCCTTACGCACCCGCCTGTTCGCGGGCTACAGCCTCTCCCGGACGGAGTACCGCCTCTTCCAGGACGTGGACGACACCTCCCTCTTCGGGCTTCCGCCCGGTACCCAGAGCACGCTGTCCCTCGGAGTCACCCGGAGCAGCTTGAACCATCCCCTTTTCCCCACCGCGGGGTCCCGCCTTAGCTGGAGCACCGAATTCAACGGAGGGGTCCTGGGAGGCGACGGGGACTTCCTCCGACACCTGGCGGACGCTTCGTGGTATGTTCCGGTCGGCCGCCTCGGGGGCCGGCAGCCGGGCTCCCGGCCGGTCCAGCTTACCCTCGGACTTACCGTCCGGGCGGGGGCGGTTTTTGGAAACGTGGAGCGTTTCCCCTTCGACCGTTTTTGGATGGGGGGCGTCCAGTTCGGGCAGCAACTCAGGGGATACGACGAGACCTCCATCACGCCGCTGGGGTACTACCCCGAGGGTTCCCGGGACCTGGCGGACATCCAGCGGCTGGGCAACGCCTATCTTTCCGCCACCGCTGAGTATGCCGTTCGCCTCAACGACAACATTTCCCTTTCGCTGTTCATGGATGCGGGTAACCTCTGGGCAGACCCCAGGCATATGGATCCCAGCCGGCTCTATCGAGGGGCAGGAATTGGAATCCAGTTGGTGACGCCCTTCGGTCCATTGGGGCTGGATTACGCGTATGGTTTCGACAAGTCGAGGCCGGGTTGGCAATTCCATTTCCGCATGGGGCCGGGATTCTGAGATCGGCGGAGGCGACTCCAGCCGCCTGTCGGGAGTCCTTTGCCCCACCAAACCAAGGGAGAGAGCGCCGATGCGTGCCGCGTGGATTGCAGTGGGGCTTGTTTTGGGGCTGGGGCAAGTGGGTTCCCTTCGGGCCCAGGCCGTGGTCAAGTTGGGGTATATCGATTCCCAGGCGATCCTCGCCCAGGATCCTGCCGCCCGGCAGGCCCAGGCCCAGTTTGAAGCCGACATGAACCGCTACCGGGCCGAGGTGCAGCAGCTGGGGGAGCAACTTCAGCGCCTGATTCAGCAGTACGAGCAGCAACAGGCCATGCTGTCCGAAGCCGCCAAGGCGAACCGCCAAGAGGAGATCCGCCTCAAGCAGAATCAGTACCAGCAGCGCATCACCGAGCTGGAACAACAGGCAGGCCAGCGCCAGGCGGAGCTGGTGGAGCCGGTCATGCAGAGGATCAACCAGGTGATCGAGCAGATCCGGGCGGAGGGGAACTATTCCATAATTTTTGATGTGGCCGCCCAAGGCATTATCGCGGCGGACCCCGCGTTGGATCTGACCCAGGAGGTGATCCGGCGTCTCAAGGCTCTCCCGGCCCAGGGCACGCCGTCGTCGGGGCCGGTACGGCGTTAGATCCGGCAAACCATGCGAGCTCGGGCCCGTGGGTGTCCTCAAAAGGACCCCATGGGCCTTGCTGTTGCTCCGGGGAGCTGTCCGTCCTTCCCTCGAAGATCCCGGACCGGGGGGTGAGGGGGGAGGCTGCCGTCGGTTTCCCCGCCGTGGTATGAAGGTGCCAGGACCCTTCCGGTAACGGAGGATCAAAGTCCCATGAGAACGGAAGCATCGGCCGGAACCGGCGCTTTCCCCACCCTCACCCTCCGAGAGGTGGCGGAAACGGTAGGGGGAGACGTAGAGGGCGAAGCGTCTCTTCGGGTCAGGGGGGTGGCCCCCCTGGAGGAAGCTGGGCCGGGGGACCTGGCTTTCCTGGCCGACCGGCGTTACCTGAGGTTCGTGGAGGGCTGCCGGGCCCAAGCGATTTTGGTCACCCGCGAACTGGCGCCTTTCACCGGGGCCTTCCAAGGAAGGGTGGTGGTTACGGATGGCCACCAAGCCCTGGCGCGACTGCTACGACACCTGTTTCCACCGCCCCCCCCCAAGCCGGGAATCCACCCTACCGCGGTGGTGGCCTCCACGGCCCGTTTGGGTCAGGGTGTGGCCGTAGGCCCCTACGCGGTGGTGGAGGAGGAGGTGGTGGTGGGCGAAAGGGTGAGCATTGCCGCCCACTGCGTCTTGGGGCGAGGAAGCCAGGTGGGGGACGACTCGGTGCTCCATCCCCACGTGGTTCTCTACCCCGGTGTCAGAGTGGGGAAACGAGTCATCCTCCATGCGGGAGTGCGCCTCGGAGTGGATGGCTTCGGATACGTTCCCGGCCCTGAGGGCCCTGTGAAAGTACCCCAGATCGGGGGTTGCGTGGTGGAAGACGACGTGGAGATGGGAGCCAACACCTGTGTGGACCGGGGGTCCATCGGGCGGACGGTGGTGGGGCGGGGTACCAAGCTGGACAATCTGGTGCATCTGGCCCATAACGTGCGGATCGGACGCCGCGTGCTCATGGCAGCCATGGTCGGGGTGGCTGGTTCGAGTCGGGTGGGGGATGACGTCCAGATGGGTGGGCAAGCCGGGGTGGCCGGTCACGTGGAAGTGGGTCCGGGGGCCCGGCTGGCGGCTCAGGCCGGGGTCATCGGAGACATCCCTCCAGGAGAGACGGTCTCGGGTTTTCCTGCCCGAAATCACCGGGAGTTTTTCAGGGCCATGGGACACCTTTTCCGGATGGAGGATCTCCTGAGCCGGTTGAAGAGGCTGGAATCGCGCTGCGCGGCCGTGGAAGAAAAGTTGGGGGGAAGGGGCGGCAAGGATTTGCGATGACAGAAAACCATTCGGCATGTTAGGTTATATCCCTTTCAGGCCCGTATCACCTCCCTCCGGTCCGGGAGAGGACGACAAGGACAACCCAGGAGAGGTTGTTGCCGAATGAACCATCCACCTCAAAGGACTCTTGCGAAGAGTGTGCAATTGGAAGGCCTGGGAGTGCACACGGGGGTATTCTCCAGGCTGTCCATCCTGCCGGCTGAAGTGGGTAGCGGGATCCGGATCCGTCGGCTGGACCTGCCCGGGACGGCGGCTTTTCCGGTGGATCTGGCTCACGTCCGGGAAACCGAGCTGGGAACCACCGTGGGGGAAGGTGAGGTCACCGTAAGGACGGTGGAACACGCCATGGCGGCCTTGTCGGCCTGGGGAATCGACAATGCCTTGTTGGACCTGGACGGGCCGGAGCTGCCCATCCTGGACGGGAGCTTCCAGGGATATTTCGAAGCGTTGGCGGGTGCCGGAGTGCAGGAGCAGGAGGCCCCCAAACGGATCGTTCGGCTGCGGGAGCCGGTCACCGTCAGCTTGGAGACCGGCGAATTCTATGTGGCTTCTCCCAGCGAGGAGTTTCGCATTTCCGCGACCATCCATTTCCCGCACCCTGCCATCGGAAGCCAGTTCGGGACGTATTCTGTCCGGGAAGAGGCCTTCGGCAGGGAGTTGGCCCCCGCGCGGACCTTCGGGTTCCAGAGCGACGTGGAAAGTCTCCGGGCCCGGGGGATGGCTCTCGGGGCGTCCTTCGAAAACACCCTCGTTTTGGGTGATGAAGGAGTCCTCAACGGTCCGTTACGGTTCCCCGACGAGTTTCTGCGCCACAAAGTGGGGGACGTCGTGGGCGACCTCGCCCTTCTGGGTGGGAGCCTAAAGCTCCACGTAGTGGCGGAGAGGCCCAGTCACAAGGGGAACATCGCGCTGGGCCGAGCCATCGAGAAGGCCGTCGGTCGGGAGTCCGGGGCCCCCATCGTGGACATCCAGAAGATCATGGAATACCTCCCCCACCGCTTCCCCATGCTCCTGGTGGACCGCATCGTGGAGGTGGAGTCCGGCAGGCGGATCGTGGGGATCAAGAACGTCACCATCAACGAACCCTTCTTCCAGGGGCATTTTCCGGGCCATCCCATCATGCCCGGGGTTTTGATCATCGAGGCCATGGGTCAGGTCGGTGGCCTGCTCCTGATGGATGCGGTGGAAAAGCCTGAGAACTATGTGGTCTATTTCATGGCCTTGGACAACGTCCGCTGGCGCCGGCCGGTGGTCCCGGGAGACCAGATCGTCTTCGAGCTGGAGATGCTCCAGTTCCGGCGGCACGTTTGCAAGATGAGGGGGAGAGGTTTCGTGGACGGACATCTCGTGGCAGAGGCGGAGCTGATGGCCCGCATCGTGGAACGATGAGTCGGGTGCGGGCGGATTCGGCGGAGAGCGTGGAGGTTCGTATCCACGCCACGGCACTGGTGGACGAGACCGCGGAGCTGGGGGTGGGCGTGGAGATCGGCCCTTGGTCCATCGTGGGTCCCAAGGTCCGCATCGGAGACGGCACACGGATCGGATCCCAAGTGCTGATCGAGCGGAATACGGTGGTGGGGACCGGTTGCCGGATCCATCATGGAGCGGTTCTGGGCACGGATCCCCAGGACCTGAAATTCAAAGGGGAAGAAACGTTTCTGGTGGTGGGGGACCGGACCACGATCCGGGAGTACGCTACGCTGAATCGAGGTACCTCCTATTCGGGCGAAACCAGGATCGGCAACGACTGTTATCTGATGGCCTACAGCCACGTGGCCCACGACTGTCATCTCGGGAACGGCGTCATCTTGGCCAATGCGGTGAACATGGGTGGACATGTGAGCATCGGGGATTGGGTGGTGGTAGGAGGGCTCACGGCCATTCATCAGTTTGTGCGGATCGGGGCCCATGCCATGGTGGGTGGGGCTTCCAGGGCCGCCCAGGATGTGCCTCCCTATACGAAGGCGGCAGGAAGTCCCATGAAGCTCTACGGCCTGAATACGGTGGGCCTCGTGCGGAGAGGCTTCTCACCCGAGCTTCGCCAGGCCTTGCGAAAGGCTTATCGCTTGGTTTTCCGGACCGCCCTTCCTCTGAGTCAGGCCGTGGCCATGGCCGAAGCGCAGGAGGAGTTCAAGGCCTTTCCGGAAGTCCTTCACTTCCTTGCCTTCTTCAGGAACAGCAAGAGGGGCATCACCGCCGCATGACTGCCAGTTCGAACAGCCTCCGGGTAGGCGTGGTGGGCGTCGGGAGCCTGGGATTCCACCATGCCCGGATCCTCCGTACCCTTCCCGAGGTCCACCTGGCAGGCATCTTCGACATCCGGAAGGACCGCCTCCAGGAGGTAGCCAGTCAGTTGGAGGTGGAGGCAGCCGAGAGCCTGCAGGCCCTCCTGGACGGCGTGGACGCCGTGGTGGTAGCCACCCCGACCGTTGCCCATGAGGAGGTGGCGGTGGCGGCCCTTACCCGGGGGATTCACGTCCTGGTGGAAAAGCCCCTGGCGCCGGAGTTGGAGGCCGCCGATCGGATTTTGGCCGCCGCGGCCCAAGGGGCGGCCCTGGTCCAGGTGGGTCACGTGGAACGTTTCAACCCGGCCTTGCAGGCTGCGGCCCCCTACCTCGACAACCCTCTGTTCATCGAATCCCACCGGTTGGCTCCATTCGCTCCCCGGAGCACGGATGTGCCCGTGGTGTTGGATCTCATGATCCATGACGTGGATCTGGTACGGACCTTGGTGGGCCGACCGGTGCAGGAGATTCAGGCCGCCGGCATCGCCGTCCTCACCCCCCATGTGGACATCGCCAACGCCCGCCTGACCTTTCAGGGCGGGCCGGTGGCCAATCTGACCGCCAGCCGTGTGTCCGTGGAGCGTATGCGCAAACTTCGCATCTTCCAACCCACCGGCTATTTGAGCCTCAACCTGGCCGAGGGAACCGGGGAATTCCTGCGATTGAAAAGCGAATTGCCGGTCTGGGGGGGCGGGGATCCCGTTCCCGAAGCGTTGGGTGGGGCTGGGGTGGAGGCCCTGGTGGAACGGATCCCCCTCAGGGGTGAGGGGGTGGAGCCCCTGAGGCTGGAATTGGAAAGCTTCCGGGATGCCTGCTTGGGGCGAAGGCCGCCCGCGGTGTCGGGACGGGATGGGCGAGAGGCCTTGGCCCTCAGTCTGGCCATCGAGGAAAGGATCCGCTCCCATGTCGCTCATTCGCATCCGTCGTAAGCGGAAACAGGAGTGGCTGGATATCAAGAAGGGCCTTGCCCCTAAGACGCTGTTGGTTCTGTTGGGCTTGGTCCTCCTCCTCATCTGGTATCTCGGCACCCGTTTCTAGAGGCCCATGGCCGTGCCAGGTCCGATGGTCCTCATGCTCGCGGGGGAGGAGTCCGGCGACCTCCACGGGAGCGCTGTCGCGCGAGCCCTCAAGGCCGCGCGTCCGGATCTCCGCTTGGTGGGTTTGGGGGGCAAACGGATGGAGGCAGCCGGGGTTCAGCTCCTGGCCACGGTGGACGAACTCGCCGTGATGGGCTTTGCGGAGGTTCTGCACCGACTTCCTTTTTTCTGGCGCCTGGAGAGCCGCCTGATCCGTCTTCTCGATCGGGAGGATGTGGGGCTCGTCATCCCCATCGATTACCCGGGCTTGAATCTCCGCGTGGCTCGAGCCGCGCGAAAGCGTCGAATTCCCGTACTTTACTACATCGCCCCCCAAGTTTGGGCCTGGCGTCCGGGGAGGGCCCGGCGGCTTGCCCGGGACGCCAACCGGGTTGCGGTCATCCTGCCCTTCGAGGAAGAGTTTCTGCGCCGAAGAGGGGTTGCGGCCACCTTCGTAGGGCACCCGCTCCTGGACCAGGGAAGGGAGGTGCTGCCCCGGGAGGACTTTGCCCGCTCCGCCGGGCTGGATCCCCAAGA
Source organism: Gemmatimonadota bacterium (assembly GCA_030550695.1). GTDB lineage: Bacteria > Gemmatimonadota > Gemmatimonadetes > Longimicrobiales > Gaopeijiaceae > JAUQOX01. The sequence continues at coordinate 17,815 of JAUQOX010000001.1, forward strand.
GCCCATTCTGGCTCTCTTCCCGGGCTCCCGGCGTCAGGAGTTGGCGCGGCACCTGCCTCTGTTCCGGGAAGCCGCCGGCCTGCTCCGGCAGAGGCTCCCGGGCCTCCAGGCTGTGGTGGCGCGGGCCCCCTCCGTCCCGGAGCATGAGCTTCAGCGGGCCGGCCTCTCGTGGGTGGAGGACGGTTGGGCCCTCCTGTGTCACGCACAGGCGGCTCTGGTGAAGTCCGGAACGGCGACCTTGGAGGCCACCCTTGCGGGGACCCCCATGGTCGCGGTCTACCGCACGGACCCCCTCACCTATTGGCTGGCCCGACGCCTGGTCACCGTGCCCCATGTGGCCCTGCCGAACCTGGTGGCAGGGCGAATGGTGGTCCCCGAAGTCCTTCAGAGGGAAGCCACGCCGGACCGCTTGGCGGAGCTCCTCCTCCCCCTCCTGGAAGGGGACTCCCCCGCACGCCGCCATCAGACCGCAGGCTTGGCCGAGGTCCGCCGGGCCCTGGGGGAAACAGGGGGAGGGGCGGCACCCAAGGTGGCTCGAATGGCGGTGGAACTCCTGGACGCTTCGCCAGGTCCGGCGCGCCGTGCCTCTCCCGTCGGTGGACAGGAGCATGGATAGGAGAGAACTCCGGTTTTTTCTGGCCGGATGGCTGGGCAGGGCGCTCCTCGCTGCCTACTTCCCCACCCTACGTTGCGTCAGGCAGGGATGGGACCACCTGGCGGAGATGCGCAAACGGCGCCAGCCGGTGGTTTTCGTCTTCTGGCACGGACAGCTTCTTCCCCTGGTCTACTATCATCGAAACGAGGGCATTGTCGTGCTCGTAAGCGAGCATACGGACGGCGAGTACATTGCCCGGGTCATTCAGCGGCACGGTTTCGGAACCGTCAGGGGATCCAGCACCCGAGGTGGCGTCAAGGGTCTCAAGGGGCTCCTCCGTGCGGCCCGGGAAGGACGGGACTTGGCCCTCACTCCCGACGGACCCCGAGGCCCTCGGCATGTTCTCAAACGGGGTGCCCTCCTGGTGGCGCAACTGTCCGGATTTCCCCTCCTGCCTGTGGCGGTGGGATCCGAGCGGGCTTGGTATCTGAACAGTTGGGATCGTTTCCTGATCCCTAAGCCTTTCTCGACCCTGAGGATCCGCTATGGTCCCCCCCGCTGGGTCCCCCGCCGCGGCACCCCCGAGGATCTGGAACTCTTGGCTAAGGAGGTGGAGGAGGAGCTTAAGGCCATGACTTTGGCCCTCAATCCGGCGGAGGCGAAGTTCGGTGCGAGTTGCGGAGAGCGATGATGGGTCGGAGGGTGGAGGTCGGTGAAGAAGCCTGGCGGACACCCCGCACGCCCTGCAGACCCTTGGATTGGCGCGGAGCTGAACTCTGGGTCCAGAAGTGGTGGAAGGGGAGGGGGGGAGCTTTGGGGGCCGTGGCGGATTGGGTTTTTTTCCCTCTGGAGTTAGCGTACCGGGGTGGTGTCAGCCTGCGAAATCGGCTGTACGATGCCGGGATCCTCCGCGCCCGCCGCGCCAGGCTACCGGTCGTCTCTGTGGGCAACCTCACCGTGGGCGGCACCGGGAAGACACCCTTTTCCGCATGGCTCGCGGGAGAGCTGGAGAAGAGGGGCCATGTGCCTGCCGTGGTGACCCGAGGCTTCGGCCGGGACGAGGTGGAACTCCATCGTCGCTGGGCACCCCTGCGGACGGTGATCGTAGATCGTGACCGGGGGCGAGGCGCTTGGCGGGCCGCAAGCCTCGGGGCCACGGTGGTGGTGCTGGACGATGGCTTCCAGCACCGGCGGCTCGCCAGGGACCTGGACGTGGTGCTGGTGCCGGCAGGGCTAGCCGGGAAAGTGCGGCTGTTGCCCCGGGGACCCTTTCGGGAACCCCTCGAGGCGGCGCGCCGGGCGGGAGTGCTTGCCATCACCTTGAAGGGGGCGGGGGAAGACCCGGAACCGGCAAAAGCCAGGCTAGCCCGCCTCGTGGCTGACCCGCCCCTGGTGGTCCGATTTCTGGCTGCCGGTTGGACCGACCTGTGGGGCAACCCCTCGGACCCGCCCCAGGGACCCTGTCTGGGCGTGGCAGGGGTGGGCGATCCCGACGGCTTCCAGAAGTTGGTGGAGAAGGAGGTGGGGAGTCCGGTACCGCTCCTGGCCTTCCCCGACCATTACCCGTACACGGACCGGGATGCGGCTGGAATGCGGGCCCTGGCGGGGTACCGCACCATTGTGACCACCGAGAAGGACGCCGTAAAGCTCGTCGCTTACGCAGACCGGATCGGTTCGGCAGCGGTCCTCCGCCTGAAGGTGGTGGTGGAGGAGGGGGAGGACCTCCTCTGGGAGCGGGTGACGGCGGCCCTGGAAAGGGGAAGGGGGGCCGCATGAGGGTCACCCTGTTGTGCGTCGGTAGGGTCGGGCCCATCCTGAGCGCGGCTGTCTCGGAGTTCGAGGCCAGGGCGGCGAGGTACTGGAAGTTTTCCGTCACCGAGGTCAAGGAGGGAGGCAAGGGGAGAAAGGACAACCCGATGCGGGTCGTTTTGGAGGAGGAGCAAGCCCTCATGGCCAGACTTCCCGCCAGAGGCAAAGTGGTGGCCCTGGACCGGGAAGGGGTGATGCTGGACTCTTCCTCCTTGGCCCGTCTCCTTGGGGAGTGGGCCTTGGGCAGCGTTGCCGAAGCCGTCTTCGTCATCGGCGGGGCCTACGGTCTGGGGGACAGGCTTCTGGCGCGGGCAGATCTCCGCCTTTCCCTCTCAAGGTTCACCTTGCCCCACGAGCTCGCCCGCCTGGTCCTTGTCGAGCAACTCTATCGAGCCGGCACCCTTCGTCGGGGCGAGCCGTACCACAAAGGTCCCGTCCGCCGCCCCCCTTCCCCCCCTAACTCCGTCCCCCCCGGCATGGATCGATGAGTGACCCAAGGAATCCGGTGATCCGAGCAGGCCTGGCTTCGGGAAACCCCCTGGCCCAGGCCTACCTGGAAGGCAGGTCCCAGCTGGCGACGTTCTTTTCGGGGGACTTTCGGGACCCCGAAGCTTTTCGGCGGAAGGCGCGGGAAGTTGACCTTCGGCTAGGGGAGAGGGGACGCAAGGAATGCCTCTCCTTTCTTCTTCCGCCTTCTCCCACGGCGGCGGCGAAGCTCCGACGGTTCGTAGAAGACGGCGGACTCTTCGTCACCACGGGGCAGCAGCCCGGGCTCTTGGGCGGCCCCCTGTATACCCTTTACAAGGCCCTCTCCGCCGTGGGTTTGGCCATGCGCCTGGAGGACCTCTTGGGCCGGCCCGTGCTCCCTCTTTTCTGGGTCGCCTCGGAGGACCACGACTGGTCGGAAGTGGACCATACCTTCTTGCTGGATCGGAACAACGAGCTGGTCCGCTTCCAACTTCCGGAGCCAGGGCCGCTCCTGGGGCGTCCCCTCCACCGAATTCCACTGCCCCGGGAGGCGTCCGAAATCCTGGACCGGTTCCTCCAAGCCCTCCCCCCCTCGGAGCACCTCGACCGGTACGCCCCCCTCCTCCGCGACAGCCTGGCTCCCGGGCGCACGCTTCCCCGAGGCTTTCACACCCTCCTGGGGGGAGTCATGGCTTCCTGGCCCCTCCTCTTCGTGGATGCCGCCGAGCCCTCCCTGAAAAGGGCTTCCCTCCCCCTTCTCCTCGCCGAACTCCGGCAGGCGGAGTCCCACGAGGAGGCCCTGCTCACCACCTCCGGCGCTCTCCAAGCCCTGGGATACCCACTGCAGGTCCCCATTCTCGAAGGGGGCGTCAACCTGTTTTTGGAGGGGCCGCAGGGACGGGAACGGCTGTACCGTCAAGGAAGCGGTTTCCGCCTGGGCAAGTCGGGCCTTCCTGTGTCCTTGGGGGAAGTGGTCGCTTTGGCGGAGTCCGACCCTTCGGTGCTCAGCCCGAATGTGCTTCTCCGGCCCATCGTGGAAACCGCCCTTCTTCCCACGGTGGCCTACGTCGCAGGCCCGGGCGAGGTGGCCTACTTTGCTCAGCTTGGCGGGCTCTTCGAAGCCCACGGCGTGGCTATGCCCGTGATCGTTCCCCGGTTGTCGGCTTTCCTGGTGGAGGGCAAAGTGGGGAAGGTCTTGGAGAAGTTCCACCTGGAGCCCCACGATCTGAGCCGGCCGGCCCATGAGCTGACCGCGTCCTGGTCCCAGGAGGAGACTCCCCCGGACCTCCGCAGTTCCCTGGAAGCGCTCCAGGACGGCCTTGTGCGGGGCGCCGAGGACCTGACTCGCCTGGTTCGGGATGTGGACCCGACCCTGGTGGGCGCAGTCACCTCCACCCGCAACTCCGCCCTGGCGGCCCTGGGCCAGTTGGAGAAGAAGATCCACCAGGCCGTGCGCCGCCGGAACCGAACTCTCCTCGAACAGCTTTCCAAGGCCCAGGGGCACCTTTTCCCGCTGGGACGCCCCCAGGAAAGGGTCCTGAACCCCTTCTATTATCTGGCCAGATACGGCCCTCCTCTCCTCGAAGCTCTCCTGGAGGCCTACCCCATAGATCTTCTCTCCTCTTCCTCGTAACTTGACCTCATGTGGTCCTTCCTCCTTCTCCTGGCCCTCCTGATCCCCATCCTGGCCATTGTCCTGGACTCACAGGTGGGGCGGGCCCTGGCCTCCCGCTTGGAACGCCGTGGGCTCGAGGAAGGGACCGACCGCATCCTACAGAGGATTGCCGAGCTGGAAGCGGAGGTGGAACGGCTTTCCCAGGAGGTGGCCCGCCTGGACGAGCAAGCCGAGTTCCTGGAAAACCTTTTGGAGGGGCGTCGCCTCGGCGAAAGGAAAGCCCTGGGATCCGGTGACGGGGAGTCGTGAAAGGTCTGGTTTGCCGGGGATCCCGGGCGGCGGTGCCTTTCGAGTAGGGGCAGGGATCTTCTTGAGCCGGGTGGCCGGCTTTGCCCGGGAGGCGGTCTTCGCCTACTACTTTGGGGCAACGGCCGTGGCCGACGTCTGGCGGGCGGCCCTGCGGACGCCCAACGTGCTGCAGAACCTCCTGGGCGAAGGAACCCTGAGCGCCTCGTTCATTCCCGTCTACTCGGCGTTCCTGGAGAGGGGGCGGGAGCAAGAGGCCGTTCGTTTTGCCGGTGCCGCCCTGGGGATCTTGGCCGCCGTGAGTTTCGGCCTGGCCTTGGCGGGGATCGCCCTGGCTCCCTACCTGATTTCCCTTTTCTTTCCCAGGTGGGAGCCCTGGATGCAGGATCTGGCCGTCCGACTCGTGCGGGTGCTCTTCCCCATGACGGCGGTGTTGGTCGTGTCCGCCTGGGCCCTGGGAGTGCTGAACAGTCATCGGCGGTTTTTCCTCTCTTACGTCGCCCCGGTGGCGTGGAACCTGGCCATGATCGCCGTGCTGGTGGGAGGCGGCACCGGCCTGGGCTTGGCAGCGGCGGGAAGGGAAGCCGACCTGGCCGTCCTTCTGGCCTGGGGAGGGTTGGTGGGGGCGGTTCTCCAGCTTTCGGTGCAGGTGCCGGGGTTGATCCCTCTGCTGCCGGACCTGCCCCTCTCTTTGGGGCGGAGGGTGGAGGGGGTGGCGGAGGCGATCCGGGCTTTCTGGCCGGTCCTCTTGGCCCGGGGGGTGGTCAACCTCAGCGGCTGGCTGGACCTGGTGGTTGCCCACTTCTTGGCCGTGGGCGCCATCGCGGTGCTGGGCTACGCCCAGATCCTGTACCTCCTCCCCATCTCCTTGTTCGGCATGTCCATCGCCGCTGCGGAACTTCCGGAGCTGGCACGTGGCCAGCAGCGGGACCAGGGGCAGCTGGTGGAGAGGGTGGCCGGGGCCCTGGAAAGGAATGTCCTGCTTCTCTTCGGTACCGCAACCGCCTTTGGGGCCCTGGGAGACGTTTTCGTGGCGGCCCTTTTTCAGCGGGGCGAGTTCGGTCCCGCCTCCACGGTGGTCACGCATGCGGTGTTGGCGGGCTATGCCCTGGGTCTTCCGGCCTCGGGTTCCTCCCGGCTTCTGGCATCGGCGTTCTATGCCCTCCGGGATACGCGGGTCCCGGCGCGCATAGCCTACCTCCGGGTAGCCGTTTCTTTGGCCGCTTCTCTCCTGCTCATGTTTCCCTTGGACCGGATCCAGGTGGGGGAGTTGCGGCTCGGGGCGGTGGGGTTGGCCCTCGGCGCAAGTTTCGGCGCCTGGTTGGAGTATTTTCTCCTGAGACAGGCGTTGGAACGGAGGATCGGCCCCCATGCTCCCCCGGCCGGGCGGATCTCCCGTATTGCCGTGGCGGCGGGGCTTGCCTGCCTGATCGGGTGGGGGGCAAAAGCTTACTTGGGGTTTTCCCTGAGGCCTGGACTCCTGGCGGACCTCCTCCTCCCCTACGGCCAGGGTTGGCTTCTGGACCCCCTGGCGGCAACGGCAACGGCAACGGTCTTCGGGGTAGGGTATTGGGGCTCCTTGAGGGTTTTGGTCCTCAGGGAACCGCCCGGAAAGCCCTAGGTCGGAACGGGAGATGGCGGGGCCTGTGAACCGACGAGGAGACACAAAGGGAACTGCCGACGGGAAGGCGGGCCGGGCTGCCGGTCTCGGCCCTCTTCACGCGGCAGGCGGTCGTTCCTTCCTCACCCCCCAACACTTGGCGCGTTTGCCCGGTCAGCCGGGGGTTTACCTGTTTCGCGGGGAAGGGGGGGAGGTCCTCTATGTAGGGAAAGCCAAACACCTCCGGAGCCGGGTCCGGAGCTACTTTCGTCCCGAAGCGGGTCACTCCGTCAAGACCCGCGAGCTGGTGCGGCGGGCCGCTTCGGTGGAGACCATTGTGGTGGGTTCCGAGGCGGAAGCTCTCATCCTGGAAGCCAACCTCATCAAGGAGCATCGCCCTCGCTTCAACATCCAGCTACGGGACGACAAACGTTACCCCTACATCAAGGTCACCGTCAGGGAGGCGTTCCCCCGGGTCTACGTGACCCGCACGGTCCGCAACGACGGCTCGAGGTACTTTGGCCCCTTCACCTCGGTCGGCCCCCTGCGACAAGCCTTGGATGTGGTGAAAGGCCTCTACACCGTGCGCTCGTGCCGCTATGACCTGCCCAAGGAGGCCCCGGACCGCCCATGCTTGGACTACCACATCGGCAGGTGCCTCGCCCCTTGTGTCGGACTCCAGAGTGCAGACGACTACCGTCGCATGATCGGCGAGATCCTCAGGGTGCTGGAGGGCGACACGGAGAGCCTTCGGCAAGAGGTGGTGGAGCGGATGCAGGCGGCCGCCGAGTCGCTCCGATTCGAAGAGGCTGCCCGACTGAGGGACGTAGCCAGAGGGCTGGAGGCCATAGCGAGGGAACAAAGGGTGCACCGGATCGGGGGGGGAAACCGTGACGTCTTGGCCACGGCAAGGGACGGCAGTTTCGCCGTAGGGGTCGTCTTGAGGATCCGCAAGGGACTCCTCTTGGGACGGGATCTCCTTTCCATGAGCCACGCCGAAGAAGCCGGAGAGGGCGATCTGCTCACGGCTTTTACCCTGCGCTACTATCTGGGACGGGGGGAAGCAGGGTATTTGGATCTGCCCGACGAACTTCTCCTGGCCGGACCGATCCCCGAGGGTGAGACGCTCGGCGAAATCCTCTCCCGAAAAGCCGGCAGAAAGGTGCGGGTTCTCGTACCCCGGCGGGGCGAAAAGCGTCGTCTGGTGGAACTGGCGGAGGCCAACGCCCGCAATGCCCTTCTGGAAAGGGGCGGGGCCAGGGGACTCCCCCTTCCGCCTGAAGGGGAAGAGCTCCTTTTTGAAATCCAAGAGCGCCTGGGGCTCCAGGAGCTCCCTCGTCTGGCCGTCTGTTTCGACGTCTCCCACCTCCAGGGGACGGATACCGTGGCCTCGGTGGTCGCTTTTCAGGATGGAGCACCCAAGAGGGGGCGTTACCGGCGGATGCGGATCCAGGGAGAGTGGGGGAACGACGACGTCCGGTCCATCGGTGAGGCGGTGACGCGATACTTTCGGCGAAACCTCGAGGAGGGGGAGAGTCTTCCCAATCTCGTGGTGGTGGACGGAGGTAGGGCGCAACTGGATGCTGCTGGAAAGGCTCTCCACGACTTGGGGTTGTCTTCCGTTCCCCGGGTAGCCTTGGCCAAGGGAGAAGAGGTGCTCTACCTGGTCGGTCAAGAGCAGCCTTTGGGCCTGCCGGCGCGGGATCCGGTTCTGCGCTTCCTCCAGAGAATGAGGAACGAGGCTCACCGCTTCGCCGTCTCGTACAACCGGAAGCTCCGAAAACGGGATACCCTCCGGAGTCGTCTAGGAGACGTCCCGGGCCTGGGACCTCAGCGCCAACAAGCGTTGTTGAAACGGTTCGGATCCGTCAGGGGGATCCTCGAGGCCACGGAAGAGGAGATTGCCCGAACGCCGGGGATCGGGCCGGTGTTGGCGTCCCGCATCCTTTCCCACCTGAGAGGGGTATGAAGGCTGCGGCGGCATCCGGCAAGGGAGGGGGACGCAAACTCCGCCATGGCCTCCTCGGGTTTTCGGGCACGGGGGGGAGAGGGTCAACCGAGACAGGCCGGTGAAACCACGGAGGTCGTTCAGACACCGGTTTGACGCTCTCGAGAGGCCCGTCTAAATTGGCAGATTGCCTTGCCGGGGGCCCCGCGTCCATTGGGGTCCCCTTTCAACCATCCTGAGGAGGAACATGGAATGAACGTCCGCACGGGACTTGCCCTCGTGGCTCTTTTCAGCCTTCTGGGTGCGGGTTGCGCGTCCGCCGGGACGGGCGGCGGCGGGGGTGGTTCCGGCGCCGCGCCCCAGAGGGCGGCCGGGGCCCGGCCAACCCCCCGGGGTGAACGGCTGGAGGTGGGGATTCGGCCCAGGGACAACCAACATACTCGTTCGGCGGAGCTCTATCTGGCTCAGGCCCTGGCGGCCAACGACGAGGCCCAGAAGCAGGCCCGCTTCCGGCAGGCTCTGGAAGCGGCCTTGGCGGGAATCGCCGCCGACCCGCAGAATCCCAAGTCGTATTACCAGGCCGGCCAGGCCTACGTAGGATTGAACGACTTTTTGGGCGCGGACTCCATGCTCACCAAGGCCGAGGAACTCCACCCGGTCTATATCCTGGAGACGGAGGCCTGGCGCGAGCAGGGGTGGGTGGCGGCCTACAACAAGGCGTTGGAGCCGTTGAACGCGGGGAATCTGGAGGAAGCCCTCAAGCTGTTCGAGGAAGCCGAAGCCCTGTACTCGGTCCGTCCGGAGGCGCAACTCCAGCTCGGCTCTTTGTACTCCCGCCTGAATCGCCCGGACGACGCCGTACGTGCCTTCCGCGAAGCCATGCGGCGCCTCGAGGAGACGAAAGCCCGGGAGATGGGGGACACGGCCACCGCCGAGATCTGGCAACAGCATTGGAACTTCGCCCGGATCAGTTTGGGGCAGGTCCTCATCCTGGCGCAGCGATATGAGGAGGCGGCAGAGTATCTGGGATCCCTGCTGGCGGAGAACCCCGACGACATCGAGATCCTGGGAAGCCTGGCCAGCGTGCTTTCGGAATTAGGGAAAGCCGATTCCGTCCAGGCTCTTTACGATCGCCTGTTGAACCGCCCCGGACTGTCGGAAAGGGATTACTTCAATGCCGGCGTGGGCCTCTACCAGATCGAGAACTACGCCATGGCCGCCGAGGCGTTCAAGAAGGCCGCCGAACTGAACCCGTTCAACCGGGATGCGCGACTGAATCTGCTGCAAACCCACTACGCCGCGGAGAACTGGAGCGAGGTGATCCCTGCGGCTCAGGCCGTTCTGGAGGTGGATCCGCGCAACGGCACCGTCTGGATCATCCTCACCCGGGCCTTTTCCGAGATGGGACGGGTGGAGGAAGCCAACGAAACCTTCCGGCAGTACGAGGCCATGGGCTACGAGATCCAGAACCTCTCGTTGGAGCCGGGATTGGAGGGTGGAGCCACCGTCCGAGGCGAGCTGAAGAACAACTCCTTGGCCCCGGGTACCCCCATCACCCTACGCTTCCGCTTCGGCGGCCAGGGGGGGCGGGAGGTCGGAACCCTGGAGGTGACCGTCGAAGCGCCCGAGGCGGAAGGAGTCCGGAGCTTCACGGGTACGTTCCGTTCCTCCCAGACCGTGACCGGCTATCGCTACGAGGTCATCGGGCGATAGATCCATGCCGGGGGGGCCGATGCCCCCCGTTCCGGGGCCGGGTCGCCTTGAGGGGCCGCCCGGCCCTGTGTACATTTGGACCGATTGCGGGCGTAGCTCAGTTGGTAGAGCATCAGCTTCCCAAGCTGAGGGTCGCCGGTTCGAGCCCGGTCGCCCGCTCTGTGGTGTCAGGGGAGCCCCATCGCCCTCGGGCGGTTGGGGCTTCGGTGTGTTTGGGCTGCACTTCTTGGCCCGCGGGTCGGGCGGCCGCCGGTCGGCCCCGCTGACCTCCCGTACCCAGGAATTTTCCGATGGTCAGGATCGCCGAGATCGAGGCCGGCAGCATCGCCGACCAGCTCCATCTGGAGATCGGAAGTCGGATCGTCCGGATCAACGGCGAGCCGGTCCGGGACGGGCTGGATTTCTCGTTCCTCTCCGCCGATCTGGAGATCGAGCTGGAGGCCGTAACCCCCGGCGGGGAGCGGAAAGTGTGGCAGATCCTGAGACCGGAAGGGGAATCCCTCGGGATCATCCCCGCCCCGGATCCGGTCCGGGAGTGTGCGAACCGGTGCGTATTCTGCTTCATCGACGGCAATCCTGAGGGGGCGCGCTCGAGCCTGTTCCTCCGGGACGACGACTTCCGGCTTTCCTTCACATACGGAAGCTATGTCACCCTGACCAACCTGGGCCCCAAAGGCCTGGCCCGGCTGGTGGAGCAGAGGATTTCGCCGTTGTACGTGTCCGTGCATGCCACCCAAGCCGAGGTGCGCCAGAGACTGTTGGCCAACCCCCGGGCCGGTCTCATCCTGGAGCAGCTCCGCTTTCTCACCACCCATGGCCTGGAGATCCATGCCCAGGCGGTGATCTGTCCTGGTTGGAACGACGGGGCGCACCTGGACCGCACCATGGAGGATCTCTTTGCCCTGGGGGAGAACGTCCGATCCCTTTCCGTGGTTCCCGTTGGGCTCACCCGCTACAACGTGAACCGACCGGTGCGGCCCCTTACCCCCGAGGAATGCAGGCAAACGCTGCAACAGGTGGAACGCATGCGGCTCCGGGCCATGCGAGAGAGGGGGTTCGGGTGGGTCTATGCCGCCGATGAGCTGTTTCTCCAGGCGGGCGAGGCGCTTCCGCAGAAGTCCTACTACGAGCCTTGGGACCTTACGGAGAACGGGGTCGGAGCGGTGGTGCGGTTCCTCGAGGCCTTCGAGAAAGGGCTCCCTGCTGTGCCCCGCCTGGGAGGCCGACGGTTGCGCCTCGTCACCGGACATTCCATGGAGCCGTTCCTCTCTGCCCTGGCCCCCCGCCTGGCGGCGGCCACCGGTGCCCGTGTGGAAGTGACCGCCGTGGCGAACGACTATTTCGGAGAGCTGGTGACGGTAGCCGGGCTCTTGGCCGGCCGAGACATCCTGCGGGCCGTCCGGGAGCCGAAGGAGGGAGACCTCTTCCTGTTGCCGAAAGAAGCCTTGAACGCCGACGGGCTTTTCATCGACTCCGTTCCTCTGGAAGAGGTAAGACAGAAGCTGGCTCCCGGCCAGGTGGCCGTGGGCTATGAGATCACTGAGGCTTTGCGGCGCCCGTGAGCCGGAAACTCCCCGTCGTGGCTGTGGTCGGACGCCCCAACGTGGGGAAATCCACACTGTTCAACCGTTTCATCGGAAAGCGGGCGGCCATCGTGGACGACACCCCCGGGGTGACACGGGACCGCAACTTCCACAAGGCCTCCTGGGCCGGCCGGACCTTCTACGTGGTGGATACCGGAGGGGTGATCGAGGGGACCCAGGAACCCCTCGAGCGGGAGGTCCGACGTCAGGCCCTGGCTGCCGTGGAGGAGGCAGACCTGATCCTTTTGGTCGTGGACGGCCGGGCCGGGCCGCACCCTATGGACGAAAGGTTGGCCGAACTCCTGAGGAACAGCTCACGGCCCATCCTTCTGGTGGTCAACAAGATGGACAACCTACCCCATGACCAGGGGCACCTGGAGTTCTGGTCTCTGGGGTTGGGGGCACCCTGGCCGGTGAGCGCCGTTTCAGGGAAAGGTTCGGGGGACCTGCTGGACGCCGTGGTCCGCCGCCTCCCGCCGGTTTCGGGGGAGGACGAGGAGGATCCGGCGGTGAGGGTGGCGGTGGTGGGGAGGCCCAACGTGGGCAAATCCTCCTTCGTGAATCGCCTGTTGGGAGAAGACCGGATGGTGGTGAGTCCGGAGGCAGGGACCACCCGGGATCCGGTGGACAGCCCCCTGGTCTATCATGGGCGGTCCCTGGTCTTCGTGGACACGGCCGGCCTGCGGCGACAGTCCCGCATCGCCGGCCCCCTGGAGTACTACAGCGCCCTCCGCACGGAACGGGTGTTGGAGGAGGCGGACGTCTGCCTTCTCCTGGTGGACGCGGCGGCGGGGGTAGGGCATCAAGACCTTCGACTGGCCGAGAAGATCCTGGAAACGGGAGCTGGTCTGATCCTGGTGGTCAACAAGTGGGATCTGGTGGAAAAGGACGCCCACACGGCCCCTCAATGGGAAAAGGCCTTGCGGAGGAAGGTGCCGGTTCTGGAGTGGGTTCCCATCCTTTTCTCGTCCGCCCTGACGGGGCTTCGGATCCGAAAGACGCTGGACCTCATCCTCCAGGTTCAGGACCAGCGCACCCGGCGGATCGAGACCCATGAAGTGAACGAGGTCCTTCGAGAGTTGGTGGACCGGCAGCCTCCCCCCCACTCCCAGGGAAGAGCCGTTAAACTGCGCTATGCCACTCAGGTGGCGGTGGCTCCGCCCACCTTCCTCATCTTCTCCAACCTCCCCCAGGCGGTGCCCACCCACTACATTCGCTATCTCCATAACGGCTTCCGGCAACGTTGGGGATTCGTAGGCTCACCCCTGCGAATCCGCTTCCGAGGAGATCGGGAACCTTGAAGCATCCTACAACAGGGGCGACCCCCACATGAGCCCCCTCGTCCTGGTGGTCCTTGCCTACCTCGTGGGGGCCACCCCCACCAGCTACTGGGTGGGCCGGCTCGTCTTCGGCATCGACCTCCGCACGCGGGGAAGCGGGAACCTGGGTGCCACCAACACCTTCCGGGTGTTGGGCTGGAAGGCGGCGATCCCGGTGGCTGTGGTGGATATCGCGAAGGGATGGCTTCCCGTCTGGCTCTTCCCTCGCCTCCACGGGGAAGCACCCTGGGAGTGGGCCTTGGCTTACGCCGCCGCGGCCGTCGTGGGCCACAGCTTCTCCTTTTGGGTCCGATTCCAAGGGGGGAAGGGGGTGGCCACGAGCGCCGGTGCCCTGTTGGCGTTGGCTCCATGGGGAGTTCTGGTTGCCTTCGTCACCTGGCTGGTGGTGGTGGTGAGCACCCGCATCGTGTCTCTCGCCTCGTTGGCTGCCGCCATCGTCCTCCCCCTGGCCCTCTTCTTCCTCCCCCACCGGGGAGGGAACGCCCTGGAAGCTTTTTCTTTGGCCCTCGCCGTCTTCGTTTTCTGGGCCCACCGGGCGAACCTCCAGCGTCTGTTGCGGGGAGAGGAGCACCGGTTCGGGGCGAAACGGGAGGGGGGATGAGGAACCCCGAGCGGGTTTCCGTCGGGGTGGTGGGGGGGGGGAGCTGGGGTACGGCCCTGGCAGCTCTCCTGGCCCGCAAGGGCCATCGGGTCACCCTTTGGGTCCGGGAAGAGGACGTCTTGAGGGGGATCCGCCAGGAGCGGGAGAACCGGAGCTATCTTCCCGGGGTCCCCCTTCCCGACGAGCTGGAGGCGACGGGCGAACTGGAAGCGGCTCTGTTGGGGCACGAGATCGTGCTCTGGGCCGTGCCGGCCCAATTCGTCCGGGAGTTGCTCGCCCGGACCTACGCCCTCCTCGGGCCCGATGTCCAGGTGGTGAGCGCGGCAAAGGGGATCGAGGCCGACACCGGCCTGCGGATGGACGAAGTGTTTGCGGAGTACTTGACCCCTCGACAACGGGAACGATTCACCGTCCTCTCCGGCCCGAGCTTCGCCGTGGAGGTAGCGCAAGAGATCCCCACCGCAGTGGTTGTGGCCTCCCGTTCGTCGGAGATGGCCCTGCGGGCTCAAAGGGTCTTCCAGACCCAAAACTTTCGGGTCTATACCAATACGGACGTGGTGGGGGTCGAGCTGGCAGGGGCCCTGAAGAATGTCATCGCCATCGCTGCGGGGGCGGTGACCGGCTTGGGGTTAGGGCACAACACCTTGGCCGCCCTGATCACCCGGGGCCTGGCGGAGATCTCCCGCTTGGGTATGGCTTTGGGGGCGTCTCCGGCCACCTTCGCCGGCCTTGCCGGGCTGGGAGACCTGGTCCTGACCTGCACGGGGCCTCTGAGCAGGAACCGTACGGTGGGGTACCGCCTGGGGCAGGGAGAACCCCTCGACCGCATTCTGGCGGAACTGAGGGGGGTAGCGGAGGGCGTGCACACGGTTCGGGCCGTGGTGGAGCTGGCCCGGCGGGCCGGGGTACAGATGCCCATCAGCGAGGAGGTGTTCGCCATTGTTTGGGAGGGGAGGAGACCTCAGGACGCGATTCGGAGCCTCATGACCCGGGAGCCCAAGGCCGAAACGGGAGCCTGAGCCTGGGCCCGCCCGGAGGAGGGAAGTGCCGTGGACGAGCCGGTGGTGAAGAAAGCGTACTACTCCATCGGGGAGGTTTGTGACCTCACCGGGCTCAAGCCCCACGTGTTGCGCTACTGGGAAACCCAATTCGAGGTCTTGACCCCCATCAAGAACCGGGCAGGCAACCGGGTCTACCGCCCCCAGGATATCGAACTCATCCTCCTGGTGAAGCACCTCCTCTACGAGAAGAAATACACCATCCGCGGGGCCAATCAGAAACTGCTGGAAATGCGGCGGCAAGGCGAGTTGGAGGCAGAACGTCAGGAAGTTCTGGGCCCCGAGTTCCTTTCGGCCATGCGGGGCGAGCTGGAAAGGCTCCTGGTTCTCCTGGACCTGCAGAGGGGAACGGGCGGAGGACCTGGATGAGGGAAGCGCCCCAGGATGAGCGGCGCTTCGTAGGGCCCCGCCGGCGTCTCATCGAACTTATCCGCGATCGGGGGATTCAGGATCTGGAGATCCTGCAAGCCTTCGATCGGGTTCCCCGCCATCGCTTTGTCCCCGAGGGGATGTGGCATCGGGCCTATGAGGACGCTCCCCTCCCCATCGGGTGGGGGCAGACCACTTCTCAACCCTCTCTGCAGGCCCTTTACCTGTCGGTGCTCCGGCCTAGGGCTCACGAGCAGATCCTGGAGGTGGGCACCGGCTCAGGTTACCTCACTGCCCTTTTGGCTTGCCTGGCCGGAAGAGTCTACTCGGTGGAACGGATCCGGGAGCTTTCCAAACGGGCCCGAAAGGCCCTGGATGCCCTTGGGGTCATGAACGTGGCACTCTTGGTGGGGGATGGGTCCATCGGTTGGAGGAAATATGCGCCGTTCCACGGGATCGTGGTCACCGCAGCATCCCCCGCGATCCCGCCGGCACTCCTGGAGCAGCTGGCCGATGGGGGCCGAATGCTTCTACCCCTGGGGACCTTGGAGGCTCAGGAGCTGGTCCTGGTGCAGAAGGAGGGAGGCGAGGTGACGACCCAGACCGTACAGTCCGGGTGCACGTTCGTTCCCCTGTTGGGGCGGTTTGCCTGGCCGGACGAGGTGAGAGGGGGAGAGCGATGACGGGCCCAGATGCCGGGCGGGAGGCCGTCGACCCGCGAGGGGCGGTGGAGAAGGGAGGGGGGAGGGGATGGATCCGCCGGCTATACGAATGGGTTCTCCACTGGGCCGACACCCCCTATGGACCGGGAGCCCTGGCCCTCTTGGCCTTGGCGGAGTCCTCCTTCTTCCCCATCCCCCCTGACCCCCTCTTGATGGCTCTCTGTCTGGGAGCGGTGAGACGCTCCCTCCGTTTTGCCTTGGTGGCGACACTGGCCTCGGTGCTGGGAGGGGCTTTGGGCTACGCCATCGGGGCCGGAGCCTGGCATCTGCTGGGAAACTGGTTCTTCAACTACGTCCCCGGCGTCACGCCCGAGGCCTTCGAGAAGGTGCGGGAGCTCTACGATCGCTACGACTTCGGGGCGATCTTCCTGGCGGGTTTCACGCCCATCCCTTACAAGGTCTTCACCCTGTCGGCGGGTGTCTTCCGGATCGAGTTCCCTGTCTTCCTCCTCGCCAGCGTTCTGAGCCGGGGCCTCCGGTTCTTTCTGGTGGCGGGCTTGATCTACCGATTCGGCGCACCTATCACCCGTTTCATCGACCGCTATTTCAACCTGCTCACCTGGGTCTTTGCCGGTTTGCTCCTGGGAGGTTTCCTGGTGTTGAAGCTTGTCGTGGGGAAGGAGCCGTGAAGTTGCGGCCCTCGAGGAGAAGCACCGAAAAACGAAAGACTTTCCGGGGTTTTGGGACCAGACCTATATTTCGAGCGGGTGAGGGTCGTACCGTGGGCGAGGGACTCAAGGAGAGGGCGGACCGTGAAACCACCGGATGAGGGCGAGACTTCCGGCCTCGTTGTTCCTCCTTCTCATGGCCCCGAAGGGGAAGATGAGACCTCGCAGGCAGGAGCGGGGGAGATCCCGGAAGATGCCATCTTCAACCCGGACGACCCCATTGTCCGAGCGGAGGGCGAGATTCCCGAGGATGCGATCTTTTCGCCCGACGAACCCATCGCCCGCCGAGAGCCCGGCCTGTCCAAAGGGGTGGCAGCGGGGATTCGGGGGGGCGGAGGCCGCCGGAAGCCGTGGGAGGGAGATCTCGCTTGGCAGATCCGACGGACGTCCCACCTCCTGGAAAGCTTGGCCCACGCTCTACGGGAGCAAGGGATGGAGGCCCTCCGGGTGCACCCCGAGACGGACGCCATGGATGCCATGCTTCGGGCTTTCGTGGCAGGCTACCTGGTCGGTCGCCTGGACATCCGAGAATAGAAGGGGATTCCCTGTTCTTCCGAGCCCGTCGGCCTCGCGCTATTTTTTCCTTCCGGTCCCCGTAGCTCAGGCGGATAGAGCACCGGTTTCCTAAACCGGGTGTCGCAGGTTCGAGTCCTGCCGGGGACGCTTAGGAGACGGGAGCGTGGAGGCGGGCGTACCTTCCCAGGTCATCTTTCGCTTTTGGCTGCCCATGGCAGCCACGTGGCTCATGATGGCACTGGAAGGACCGTTCCTCGCCGCCGTCATCGCCCGCCTTCCCGAAGCCTCCTTCAATTTGGCCGCCTACGGCGTGGCCTACGCGTTCGCTCTTCTGGTGGAAGCGCCCGTGATCATGCTCATGAGTGCTTCCACGGCCCTGGTGGACTCCCTCCACAGTTACCGGCGGCTTAGGGCCTTCACCTACCTTTCGGTGGCTGGAGTTACCGCCTTTCAGTTCTTCCTCCTCATCCCGCCGGTGTTCAGCTTTGTCATGGAGAGGCTTCTGGCCCTCCCGGCCGAGGTGGTATCCCTCACCCGCACCGCCCTGTGGCTCCTCCTTCCATGGCCGGGGTCCATCGGCTACCGGAGGCTCTACCAGGGGATCTTGATCCGGAGCGGCCGAACCCGCCTTGTGGCCATGGGGACCCTGGTCCGGCTGTCGTCCATGGCCATCACGGCCCTCCTTCTCTCCTTCCTCCTTCACCCTCCCGGGGCCGTTGTGGGCGCTGCCGGCCTTTCCATGGGGGTCGTGGCCGAGGCGGCGGCCAGTCGACTCATGGCGAGGAGAGCCCTGGCCGCCCTACCCACCTCCGTCCCCCCCGTGTGGGGCGGTCAGGCCTTGACCCTTTCCCGGATTGCCCAGTTCTACTTTCCCTTGGCCCTGACCTCCCTCATCTCCCTCGCTGCCCAGCCCCTCCTCACCTTCTTCATGGGAAGGGCCAAGGCGCCGCTGGAATCGTTGGCCGTGTTCCCCGTCGTGGCTTCCCTCACCTTCCTCTTCCGCTCTTTCGGCCTCTCCTTTCAAGAAGTGGCCATCGCCCTGCTGGGAAAGGACCCCAGGAATGTCCGCCCCTTGACGCGTTTCGCCGCCTGGCTCGGGGTCGGTTCTTCCGCAGGGATGGCTCTGGTAGCTCTGACCCCGCTGGCATCCCTCTGGTTCGAAGGGGTTTCCGGGCTGACCCCGGAGCTGGCCGCCTTCGCTTTCGTCCCCACGGCGCTCCTCGTGCCCATACCCTTCACCATGGCGATCCTTTCCCTTCAGAGGGCACTTCTGGTTACGGTGCGTCGAACTCGCCCCATCACCGTGGCCACGGGCCTGGAGCTTATGGGTATTGCCGTGGTGTTTCCCCTGCTGGGCTGGAAAGCGGGGCTCGTGGGAGTCACCGCAGCATCGGTTTCCCTCGTGGTGGGGCGGATGATGGCAAATGTCTTCCTCTTCTGGGCCTGCTCCCGTGCCGGCCTTTCTCCCGGGTCGGGTAGCGACGGCCGCCGAGGAGAACCTCACTCCGCCCCTGGCCAGTATCGGGGTGAGGAGGAGGGGCCTGGCGGCCCGGCCAGGACTCCAGGGCCGTGGCCGATCACCGACCCCTACGTTTCCCGTTGAAGAGACTCCCCTTTCGCGGTAGGATTGACGAGTTCTAGCCCCTTTCGGTCCCCTTGCTCCGAGGTGCTGGCCATGCGCGTCCCCCTCTCCGTGCTTGCTTTGGCCCTGGTCACCGCTGCTTGCCGAGGCGAGGAAAGGAACGGAGCCGCCGGAGTTTTTCCCTTCGAGACCCATCGGGTTCGCTTGGACAACGGCCTGACGGCGTACCTCATCCGGGCCGGGTCTCCCGGCATCGTCGCCTATGTGAGTGTGGTGCGCTCGGGCTCCCGGGATGAGGTGGAACCAGGACGGACCGGTTACGCACACTTCTTCGAGCACATGATGTTCCGGGGAACGCCTCGCTTCCCCAACTACGACGAGATCACGTCGGGCATGGGCGCTGCGCGCAACGCCTTCACCTCCAACGATATGACCGTCTACTACCTCGTGGCTGCCTCCGAGTATCTCGAGGCCATCATGGATTTGGAGGCAGACCGATTCCAGAATTTGAACTACACGGAGCAGGCCTTTCGGACGGAGGCGGGGGCCATTCTGGGGGAGTACCAGCAGAGTGCCCTGAATCCTCAAAGCTTTCTGGACAAGCATGTGAGGCTCGTTGCCTACCAGCGGCACACCTATCGCCACCAAACCATCGGCTTCGAGGAAGATGTGCGGAACATGCCGGAAGGCTATGAATACAGCCTCTCCTTCTTCCGTCGCTTCTACCGGCCGGAAAACGTGATCCTGGTCATTGCCGGAGATTTCGACGTGAAGGCCGCTGCCCGTTGGGTGGAGCAGTATTACGGAGGGTGGGCGACGGGTTATACCCCGCCCCAGGTGGAGCCGGAGCCGGAACCCGGCGGCCCCCGGGAGATCGAAGTGAGGTATCCGGGCCGGACGCTCCCCATCCTCGCCATAGGATACCTGGGACCGGCGTGGAGCGCGACCGACCGCCTTGCGGTGGCCGCGGAAGTCCTCGGCGCCGTGGCGTTCGGCCCGAATTCCGAGCTCTACAAGAAGCTGGTGATCCAAGAGGGGCGGGTGCAATATCTGGTATCGGACTTCAGTCTGGCCAGAGACCCCTCCCTTCTTCTGATCCAGACCATGGTGAATGACCCCGCCGATGTGGCCAAGGTCCGGCAGGAGATCCTGGAGGTCGTGGAAAAGTTCCGGACCGAGCCGGTGCCCTCGGGGCTCTTGGAAGACACCAAGAAGCACCTCAGGTATTCTTTTCTCATGGGGCTGGAAACTGCGCAAGACGTGGCCTTCTCGCTGATTCCTTTCCTGGTCAACGCAGGACAGCTGGAAGCTGTGGAGCAGTACTACGCCACCTTGGCGTCCATCACCGCCGAGGAGGTCCAGGAAGCCGCCAGGCAGTTCCTGCAGCAGGATCGGCGGGTGGTGGCCCTCATGACCCAGGAGGGGAACTGACCATGAAACGCACCGCCGTCGCCCGCTTCGGAGGCTTGGCAGCCTTCTCGTTGAGCGGTCTTGCTCTTTGGGGCTCTCCCCCTCCGGTGCCCCAGGCCGCCCGCTTCGATGAAAAGCGAGGCCTCATTGAACTCCCCGAACCTCACTCCCCCTTTGTAGCCTTCAACATTTGGGTCAAGGTGGGATCCCAGAACGATCCGCCCGGAAAGGAAGGTCTTGCAGCCCTCACGGCAGCCCTGTTGGCGGAGGGATCCACCCGCGAGGACCCCTACGAAAGCATCTTGGCCAAGCTGTATCCCATGGCCGCAGGCTACTCCTACAGCGTAGACAAGGAGATGACGGTCTTCACCGGGCGCGTCCACCGGGACAATCTCGACAACTATTACGCCCTTTTCCGCAATGCTCTCTTGAGCCCTGCTTTCAAAGAGGAGGACTTTGCCAGGGTCAAGAGCCAGACCATGAACTATCTGGAGCGGGGTCGACGGTACGGACGTGATGAGGAACTCACCAAAGAGCTCCTTTTCGCACTGGCCTATCGAGGCACTCCTTACGAGCATCCCGAGGAAGGATATGTAGAGAGCGTGTCTTCCATCACGCTCGAGGACGTGCGGGACTTCTACGCCTCCACCTATCTCAGGAACAATCTGGTGGTGGCTGTAGGGGGCGGGTACCCCGAAGGCTTCCCGAGCCGGGTTCGGAACGACTTCGACCGACTCCCGGAGGGGCGAGTGCCTTGGGTTCCGCCACCGCGGCCTCGAACTCCCGAACGGGTAGAAGTTCTCATCGTGGAGAAACCCACCGATGCCACCCCGGTATCCATCGGCTTCCCCATCCATCTTCTGCGGGGGGACAACGATTTCTTCGACCTCCTGGTATTCAACTCATGGCTGGGGGAACACCGGAACTCCTTCAGCCACCTCTACCAGGTGATTCGGGAACGGAGGGGCATGAACTACGGGGATTACTCCTACATCGAGGCATTCCCGCTGGGCTACGCCACCCAGCAGCCACCGGTGAACGTGGCCCGGCGGAGCCAGCTTTTCGAAATCTGGCTCCGCCCCATTTCCAACACCACTCCCACGGACCTGCACCCGCGCGTCGTATTCGCCACCCGGGCTGCCCTGCGGGAGCTGGATCGGGTAGTGCGGTACGGACTCCCCAGCGAAGAGGTGGAAAGGACGAAGCAATTCCTGTGGAACTACACGGTGCATTGGGGGAACACCCTCTCCCGGCGCTTGGCTTATGCGGTGGATGATGTGTTCTACGGCATTCCCGCCCCCGGGTACCTGGCCCAAATCCGCCCCGGATTGGAACGGGTGACGCCCGAGTCGGTGAGGGAGGCCCTCCGCGTGCACCTCCGATCCCCGGGCTATTACCTGGTCTTCATCACCCGCAACGCTCGGGAACTCAAGGACCTTTTGGTCCGCGGGGCCCCCACGCCCATCACTTATCCCGGCCCGCAACCACGGGAAATTCTGGAAGAAGATCAGGAGATTGCCCGATACCCCATCCCGGTCAGGGAGGAAGACGTGCGGATCTTGGATATCTCCCAGGTGTTCCAGCGGCCCATGGGAAGCGCATGGTGAAGGGGGATGCCCAAGATCGCCCATAGGCTAACCGCAATCCCACCACTGCTGCCGGCGGTCCAGGAAAGCCGACCCAGGCTTGTGACAGGTCCCCCGACGGGCGCTGCGACCGGAGGAAAGCAAAACCGAGGCAAGGTGTTCGGGCCTCCGGTCGCAGCGCTCCTTTCCTATCGGCCTAGCGAAAACTCCCGCTCCGCCACTCCTCCCCGGGTTGAGAGGATGCGGGCTTTCCCACGTACCACGCCGGGTCCCTGAACTTCCACACGGAACGTGGTGCTGGCCCGCTCCCCGGGGTCCAGCCACCCCATGTCCACAGTGCCTTGGGGGTTCGGCTCCACAATGCGGACCTGGGGACCTTCACGGCCGGACGGCGGAAACTCCAACACAGCCCGGTCGGGACGAACGATCTTGACCAGTCGGGCCTGTCGAAGAGCCGTGGGAAGACCGCCCACGTTCCGCCAGCCCACCGTCACCTCGAAAGTCCGGCGGTCGGCCTCCCGCCCAACTTCCTTGACCTCAATCTCTTCCATCTCCAGCAAGGGCAGATGCTGGGCGAGGGTGAGGTTGAAGAGGCCCTGGTTCCGGACCCAGCGCTCCAGGTCGGCGGGGGGAGGATTCTGGCGGAAGAACTTGGGGTGCCACCCTCCAATCTCCACCGGGCCGTAGAGGGGGTGATGGAACGGTCTCCACTCCCGGAACGCCAATCCTTGATTGTATGTGTCGTCCCACAGAAGGGCGTCCAACTCGTCCTCCACCCCGTCCCCGTTCAAGTCCGGAAATCTTCCCCCGTTCCAAAGCTCGTCCCCGTACCAGATAGCCCCGTAGTACCAGTAGCCGAAATCCGGTCCATGGCCGAAGAGGGGACTCCCGGCGTTGGGATCCGTACTCCGACCTCGGGTGGCGTAATCGTGGTATACGTCCCCGGCGTAGGGATAGCCCGTGATGCTTACCCCGATGGAATCGAAATACTCGTAATAGGCCAAATCCTCGGGGTACATCCTCTCGTGGCCCGGGGACGTGGAGGGCGCCCGGAGATGCATGGGCACCGCCGTATCCATGGAGTTCACCACCGACACGTTCGGGTTCTCCAACAGCCAGACCACCACCGACCGGGTTTCGATCTCGCTCAAGGGAAACTCCCCGGCCCCGGTTTGGGTGAATCCCCTCCCGGTCCGGTCCCGCCCCGGCATGGGGCGCCAGTTCTCCGCATAGTTCCGGTGGAGATCCAGCCCACCGATCCCGTCCTCGTCCACCCGTCCATCGCCGTCATTGTCCAGCCCTTCCCCCACCACCACCCATATGGCTTCTTCGCCGGGCCGGGCCCTTCTCATGAGCCGACCGGAGGGGTCCCGTTCGTCGGGGACCATCGTTGCCACATCGTCCGTGCCGGGCCGAGGCCGGAACCGCACCTGGAGGATCACGCCGTCTCCGTCCAGGTCGTCCGCCGGATCCTCGTCCAGGAGCCCGTCACCGTCGTTGTCCACAGGTCGGTTGGTGCTGCGATTCGTCTGGGCTGTATGGAGGTAGAGTTCGCTCCCGTCGGGATTGTTCTTCGGCCGGAAGTAGAGGGCACGGGTATCCAAAAGGCGGGTCACGGCCGGATCTTTTCCGTAGTTCTCCAGCACGTATTTCATAAGCCAGAGAACGGTTTCTGCCGAAGTCACCTCGCCGGAGTGCCGGTTCCCCTCGAAGAAGGCAGCAGGCTTGTCGGTGGCCGGCCCGGTTTTCTTGTTGGTGACGGTGGCCTGCAGAATGGGGCGACCCTCGAAACTGCGGGCCACCTCGTAGACCTCCACCAAGTCCGGGTACTGCTCTTCCCACCGCCTCAACCAGGTGTACATGACCTCCAGGGTGTGGTACCGGTCGAAGGTCAGGGTGGGCCCTGCCTCGTACTCCACCTCGGGATGCCGTACCTTTGGGAAGAAGTTGGGCCCGTGGCGAAAGGCCTCCAGGGTAAACCATTCGGGGACCCTAGCTCCCTGGGCCGTGCCCTCCCCCATCCCGGGGCGGGCCCCGGCGGGCTGGGCCTGAAGGGGAAGGGAGGCCGCCAGGATCCATAGAGCGGCCAAACATGCGCATCCGGTTCTGGACATAGGAATCTCCATGGAAGAGGGGCACAACGGGGCAACCTGGGGTCCAAGGCGCCCCGGGACAAGGGGGAAAGGCGAGAGGGCGAGGGGGCAGGGCCTGCAGGCCCTCTCTTTCCGCCTCGATCTGGTGGAGGCACGCAGGACGATAGCCCCCTTTGTCCGCCGGACCCCCTTGGTCCGAATGAGGGAGCTGGATTCAGCTGCCGTGGGGGCCATCTACCTCAAGCTGGAATCCCTCCAGGTCACCGGCTCCTTCAAGATCCGGGGAGCCGCCAACCGCTTGGCCGCCCTGAGGGCGGAGGAACGCTCTCGCGGTGTGGTGGCCTGCTCCAGTGGAAACCATGGGAAGGCGGTGGCCCACATGGCCGCCCTTCTGGGCATCCCGGCCACGATCTTCGTGCCTCGGTGGGTAGACCCGACAAAGCAATCGGCCATGGAGACAGCCGGGGCGCAGGTGGTCCTGGCCGGCGACACCTACGACGAGGCAGAGGCTCAAGCCCTGGACTGGGCTCTCGCCCGAGGGATGACCTTCGTCCAGCCCTTCGACGACCCCTGGGTGGTGGCGGGACAGGGCACCATCGGATTGGAACTCCTGGAGGACATCCCGGACCTCAGTCGGGTGTTGATCCCGTTGTCGGGGGGAGGACTCGCCGGCGGCATCGCCTACGCCCTGAAGGAGAGACGGCCGGAAGTGGAGGTGGTGGCCGTGTCCGCCGAGCGGGCCCGGGCCATGGTGGAGAGCCTCCGGGCCGGCGCACCGGTAGAAATCCCCGAGGAGGAGACCTTGGCCGAGGCCTTGTCCGGCGGCATCGGCCGGGAGAATCGGTACACCCTGGCCCTGATCCGGGAACTCGTCGACCGACACTCCCTGGTTTCCGAAGAGGCCATCGCCGCGGCCATGGCCTACGCCTTCCACGAGCTGCACCTTGTGGTGGAGGGTGGGGGGGCGGTGGCCTTGGCGGCGGCTCTGCTGGAGGCAGGGCGAGGGCAACCCCGAGGAGGGTCCACCGCAGTTTTGGTGAGCGGAGGAAACGTGTCCATGGCCCGCTGGGTGGAGGTCCTGGGAAGGTATGATCCACCCGGGCCCGCCCGCATCCGCCAGGCTTCCCATCCTCCCCCCGCCCTCCGCCCTCGCCGTCGGCGGGGCTAGGAACCGCCTCGCCGGAGGGGAGCAAACGCCGTGGAAGCTCGGTTCCGACCGACCGGCGCCAGGGGTTCCTGCCCTGGGCCCGATCCCGTTACAGGCCGAGGGCTAGCCCTTTGCCCCGGGGATCCGCCACGCCCCAGAAACGAACAGGACGCCCGCCGGGGCCCCATTCGACCATGAGGGCATGGGCATTTCCCAGAGCCTCGATGCGGACCGCCGCATGTCCCCGGAACCGCAGGGCTCGCACCACTTCGGCTGGAAGAGTCTCTTCCACCAGAAGGATATCCGGCTCGGCGAAGGCGATCCTGGGAGCCGCCACCGCCTGAG
>JAUQOX010000002.1 GCA_030550695.1 Gemmatimonadota bacterium
TGTTGGGGTCGAACCTTTCGGGCACGTTCCGTTCGGCGGAGGCGGCGGCCGGCCTCTTCCGGAAAGAAAGGGGGGTGGGGGGCGAGGCGGGGGACGGGGCGCCGGGGAGCGCCGGCAAGATCCCGATCCACCTGGTGGATACCCTGGGTGCTTCGCTCCTTCAGGGCCTGCTGGTCCTGAAGGCGGCGGAACTGGCGGAGGGGGGAATGCCGGCCCGGGAGATCGCAGAGGAACTCCGGCGCATCCGGGCCCGGTCCGGCATGCTCCTCACCCTGGAGTCCCTGGACCGGCTGGCGGCCTCGGGGAGGGTCGGGTTGGTCCAGGCCCGCCTGGCCCGGATCCTGGGGATCCGCCCGATCCTGAAGATCACGGCTTCGAGCCCGCCGGTGGTGGCCGTGGGGAAGGGTTGGGGGCGGAGGGCGAGGTGGGCCGCCTTCCTGAAGGCCCTGGGCCGGGAAATCCCCCCCGGGGCCCGCAGGCTCCGTTTCGGCATCGTCCACGTGGGTTGGCCGGACATCGTCCCCCGGCTTTCCGAGGCCCTCCGCCGCCGGTACGGCGAGGTGGAGATCCTTGAAGCCCCCGCCACCCCCGTCCTCGCCACCCATGTCGGGTCGGGCACCTTTGCGGTAGCCTATCTGGTGGAAGACTGACCGGGGTGTGGGAGGGGACGCGTCCCTCCGCCTCCCCCCTCGGCGGGGCTTCCGGCCCGAATCCGATCCTGCGCACCCTCCACGCCGGATCGGGGCGCGGCATGATCCGTCCTCATGGAAAGGGCCCATGACCGAGACTCTTCTCCCCACCACGGCAGTCGGCGGCGGAGCCGCCTTGGCGGCGTTCCTGGCCTATCTCCTCCTTCTCCTCCTCATCGGGGTCCTTTCGGCCCGGTTCTCTTCGGCGGGGATCCGGGAGTTCTTCGTGGGGGGACGGAGGATGAACCGTTTCGTGGTGGCGCTCTCCGCCGTGGTGTCGGGCAGGAGCGCCTGGCTGCTCTTGGGGGTCACGGGCATGGCCTACACCATGGGGGTCTCGGCCTTTTGGGCGGTCTCGGGATACACGGCGGCGGAACTTGTCCTGTTCCTGACCTACGCCCGCAGGCTCAGGGAGTTCAGCGAAGCCCACGACTGCATTACCCTGCCGGACTTCTTTGCGGCCAGGGTGGGGGACCCGGCCGGCCGCCTGCGGCTCGTGCTGGCCGTGGTGATCCTGGTCTTCATGGTGGTCTACGTGTCGGCCCAGTTCCTGGGGGGTGGAAAGGCCATGGCCGCCAGCTTCGGCCTGAGCCAGGAGGCGGGGGTGTTGGTGACGGCCCTCATCGTGTTGGCCTACACCATGATGGGCGGTTTTCTGGCGGTGAGCCTCACCGATACGTTGCAGGCCTTCCTCATGCTCTTGGGGCTGGTCGTCCTGCCCGTGGCGGTGGTCAGCCATGCCGGGGGGTGGGGGGCGGTGGCGGCCCAACTGGGGGCCTACGACCCCTCCTTTTTGGACCCTCTGGCTCTAGGCTTCGGGGCCTGGCTGGGCTTCGTGGGGATCGGCCTGGGTTCGCCGGGGAACCCCCACATTCTGGTCCGCTACATGTCCATCCGGGACCCGGGCCAGCTCCCCTGGGCAGCGGCGGTGGGTACCACCTGGAACGTCCTCATGGGGGCCGGGGCCGTCTTGGCGGGGTTGGTGGGGAGGATCTACTTCCCGGACCCCTCCCTCCTTCCCGGGGGAGATCCCGAGAACCTGTTCCCCACCCTGGCCCAGATGCACCTCCACCCCGTGCTGTTCGGGATGGTGGTGGCTGCCATCTTCGCGGCCATCATGTCCACGGCCGACTCTCAGCTCCTGGTGGCCGCTTCGGCGGTGGTGCGGGACGCCTACGAGAAGGTTCTCCGAAAGGGGCAAGGGATCCCTGCCCGGCGCCTGGTCCTCTATTCCCGTCTGGCCGTCGTCTTCCTGGTGGGGGTGGCCTTGGTGTTGGGCTGGGCGGCCCAGAGCCTGGTGTTTTGGCTGGTCCTCTTTGCCTGGGGGGGGTTGGGGGCGGCCTTGGGGCCCACTTCCATCCTGGCCCTCTACTGGCGGGGGGTGACCCGGCGAGGGATCCTGGCGGGGCTGGGGACCGGCACGGTGGTGACCTTCGTGTGGAACCTGACGCCGGCCCTGGATGCCCGCCTCTACGAGCTCATTCCGGCGTTCTTCCTGGCCCTGGCGGCCACGGTGGGGGTGAGCCTGCTGGATCTCAGGCGGAAGCCCGGAGCCTGCCCTCCACCAGGAGCTCCCAGGTAGCCCGCTGCGGGGGAGAAAGGGCGGGGGGGAGAAAAACGCCCACTGCACGACCCCCACCCTCCGGGAGGTGGATCACCAGGCAGTCCAGGGGGGTGGCGTCGTCCAGGGGCGAGGCCCGGCCCGAAGGGTCGATGGCCAGCGTCCGCCCGGGGGCCAGGAGTTCGGCCAGGAAGCGTCCGTACTGCCGCCACAGAAGAAGGGGGTCCGCCTCCCCCCGGGCCACCGCCGGAACCACCTCGGCCTCGTAATGGGCTACCGCCCGCTCGTAAGCTTCGGGGTCCCGCTCCCGGAGTTGCCGCAGGGTCTGACGGCAGAGTTGCCGGGGATCGGGCCCCCCCCACGACGCCAGGGAGTCCTCCAGGCGGCGGTCGGCCTCCTGCCGAAGTTTCGGATCCATGGCTGGAGGATGGAAGGCGGGGCGGAGGTCGTCAACCCTCGCCCCTTCGGCCGCCGGTGCCCCCTCCGTTCGCGTGGGGGGCAGCCGAGGGCACGGAAGACGAAGAGATCCAGGGGCCGTGGCGCCACCCCCGGTCGGCCTTCCGACGCCCCCCTCGTTGGCACCCTCTCCTCTTCTCCTTACTTTTGGATCCCCCTCTTTCGCTTGGAGACCGCCATGACCAAGACCGAGGCCCTCGGCCCCCGATCCGATCCCATGGCCGCCGGGTACCTGGACCTTTCGTGGGAAATGTTCGGCGAGCTCTGTCGTTCCTTGGCCCTTCGGGTGGCCCGGGACTACGATCCGGACTTGGTGGTGGGGATCGCCCGGGCCGGCGTCATCCCCGGCGCGGTGGTGGCCACCATCCTCCGAAAGGACTTCTATTCCCTGACCATTTCCCGAAGGGAAGGGGGTGAAGTGGTCCGGGAGCGGCCCGCCGTGCTCTCGGCGGCCCCCCTCCAGTGCTACGGCAAGCGCGTCTTGCTGGTGGACGAGATCACCTCGTCGGGAGATACCCTCCGGCTGGGCCTTGCGGCCCTGCGGGATGTCGGGGCCAAGGAAATCCGCACGGCCACCAGCTTCGCCCGTCCGAAGGGCTACCGCCCCCACTACGTGGCCTTGGAGACGGACGCCACCGTCATCTTTCCCTGGGATCGGAAGATCTACCTGGACAAGCAGCTGGTGGTGAACCCCCGCTACGCCGAGGTCTTGGAAGAGTAGGCGGAGCCTGCCGGGGCCCCCGGGGCTGACCTCGGGGGTCCCCCCCTTCCTAGGTTCCCGAAGCCATGCTGTCCAGGAACTCCTGGTTCGTGCGGGTGCGCTTCATCCGGTCGATGAGGAACTCCACGGCTTCGGCAGGGGGCATGTCCGAAAGGAAATTGCGGAGAAGGTAGACGCGGTTCAGCTCCTGCTCCGTAAGGAGGAGTTCTTCCCGCCGGGTGCCCGAGCGGTTGATGTCGATGGCGGGGAAGATGCGCTTGTCGGCGATGTGCCGGTCCAACACCAGCTCCATGTTCCCCGTCCCTTTGAACTCCTCGAAGATCACCTCGTCCATCCGGCTCCCCGTCTCGATGAGGGCCGTGGCGATGATGGACAACGAGCCTCCTCCCTCGATGTTCCGGGCGGCCCCGAAGAACCGCTTCGGCTTGTGCAGGGCGTTGGCGTCCACACCCCCCGAGAGGATCTTCCCCGAGTGGGGAACCACCACGTTGTAGGCCCGGGCCAGCCGGGTGATGGAGTCCAGCAGGATCACCACGTCCCGGCCGTGCTCCACCAGCCGCTTGGCCTTCTCCAAGACCATCTCGGCCACCTGGGTGTGGCGGTCGGCGGGCTCGTCGAAGGTGGAGCTGATGACCTCGGCCTTCACGTGCTCCTCCATGTCCGTCACCTCTTCGGGCCGCTCGTCGATGAGCAGCACGATGAGATGCACCTCGGGGTGATTCTCGGCGATGGAGTTGGCGATTTTCTGGAGCAGGATCGTCTTGCCGGCCTTGGGGGGTGAGGTGATGAGACCCCGCTGCCCCTTACCCACCGGGGTAATGAGGTCCATGATCCGCATGGAAATGTCTCCGCTCTTGTTCTCGAGGCGGAGGCGCTCCTCGGGGAACCGGGGCTTCAGGTTGTCGAAGGCGATGCGGTGCTTGGCCTTTTCCGGCTCCTCGCCGTTCACCTTCTCCACTTTGAGGAGGGCCAGGTAGCGCTCGCCCTCTTTGGGAGGGCGGACCTGCCCCAGGATGGTGTCGCCGGTCCGCAGATCGAAGCGCTTGATCTGGGACGGGCTCACGTAGATGTCGTCGGGTCCGTAGAGGTAGTTCCAATCCTGGGACCGGAGAAAGCCATAGCCCTCCGGCAGGATTTCCAGAACCCCCTCGCCCCGCAGGATGACGTCGCTGTCCAGCAACGTCTGTTCGATGCGGAACAGGAGGTCCTGTTTTCGAAGGCCCGAGTAGTTGGCGATGTTGAGCTCTTCGGCGAGTTCGTGAAGCTCCGTAATGCTTTTGCTCTTGAGTTCCGCAATGTCCACGGCTGAAACTCCAAGTTGGTCCGTAGGCCCTTCCCGGGCTGCGGCTGGAGGGGTGGGACGGGTGGAGAGGAATCGGATTCGTTGGCGAACTGGACGGAGTGACAGAATCTGCCGGCGGGTGGCCACCGCCGCCCATGAAAACCAAAATCTCGGAGAAAGAAAAAACCGGGCGTTGGCCGTCCTCGATGGAAGCGACGATATGTTAACGGGGTGGAAGAAGAGGGGCAAGACCCGCTCCCTTCCCGGCCGGTTCCGGCCCTGCCGGGGGCGGGGGCGGCGGTGGGGGTCGATGGGGGGACGGTGATTTTTTTCTTTTTCGCTGATCGGGGATCCGCTGAAGAATCTTGACGTAACTGTCAGAGAAGGAAACATTAGTTTTCAAAGATTCTACCCGGACGCCGGCAGGGGAGGAGGGATGGCGAGGCACAATCGGGAAGGACAAGGAGCCGATCAGAAGGGCTACCAGTACACCATCAGCTACCAGCCCGATTGGCTTCGTTTCGTGAAGGTCACCCGGGACCTGGAATCGGGTCGTCAGTCCACGAAAACCCTTTTCCGGAATCCGCTGGACCGGCGGGAAGCCGAGCCGGGGGACCGGGTTCGCACCCGGGTGGTGTGCCGGGACCACCCTCTCGATTTCGAGGTGGTCCTTTCGGATCCCTACCGGGTGGTGACACGCCTGAGGGTCACCTGCCGCATACCCCGTCCGGACGGGTCGGGCGAAGAGGAGATCGAGTTCACCTTCGAAGACCGGCTGCCGGGTCCCTGACCGTCGGTTCTTGCCTGCCGTCCCGGCGGGGTGGCCCGCCCGCCAACCGGCCCGAAGGGGGCCTCCCGGGGGATCGCCCCTTCGGGGGGCGGTCCGCCTTCGGCGGCCTGGCCGGGGCGGTGGAGGGCCGGGGTGGCGTGGGCCGGCGGGAGGTCCAGGCCCCCGCCTGGTCATCCCCTTCCCCCTCGGGCTATACTTTTTCCGATGAACACCCGGTTTCTCAACACCCGCTTTCTCCAAGATCCCCTGCAACTGGTGGGGCGGTCGGCCCTGGACACCACCGCCCAGATCGGCCGTTGGGGGGGGCTCATCACCGCGACCCTCAAGGCCTTGCCGAAGGTGGACATCTGGGGCCGTCTCCTGGTGGGGCAGTTGGCCCGCATCGGGGTGGATTCCATTCCCATCGCCCTCTTCATCGCCACCTTCACCGGGGTGGTGATGGCGCTGCAGGCCTCCTACACCTTCACCGGGGCCGTCCCCCTCTATTTCGTGGGTGCCCTGGTGGGGAAGACCATGATCCTGGAGCTGGGACCCGTACTCACCGGCCTGGCCTTGGCGGGGCGCGTCGGGGCCAATATTGCCGCGGAGCTGGGCACCATGAGGGTGACGGAACAGATCGACGCCCTGGAGACCTTGGCCTACGACCCTGTGGCCTACCTGGTGGTTCCCCGGATTCTGGCGGGCCTGGTCATGTTCCCCGTGGTGGTGGTCCTGGCCACCACCACGGGCATTGCGGCGGGCTGGCTTACGTCGCTCCAGCTCCTGGACCTCTCCACCCCGGCCTTCATGAAGGGGCTCCGGCTTTTCTTTCAGCCCTGGGACGTGCAGTTCGCCCTCATCAAGTCGGTGAGCTTCGGCCTCACGGTGACCTCCGTGGGGTGCTTCTTCGGCTTCACCACCCAGGGTGGGGCGGAGGGGGTGGGGCTGTCCGCCACCCGGGCGGTGGTGGTGAGCAGCATGGTGATCTTGGCGTTGGATGCGTTCTGGGCGGCGACGCTCCTATGAGCATCGTCCTCAAAGACGTGTACAAATCCTTCGGGCCGAACCCGGTCCTTCGGGGACTTTCCCTGGAAGTGCGGGACGGCGAGACGTTGGCCGTGGTGGGGCAGTCGGGTTCGGGGAAGTCGGTGGCTTTGAAGCACATGGTGGGACTCCTCAAGCCGGACCGGGGGGAAGTGTGGGTGGATGGGGTGAACCTGGCCCACCTGGATCAGGAGGGGCTGTACGAGGTGAGGAGGAAGGTGGGCTATGTGTTCCAGTTCGCGGCCCTCTTCGACTCCCTGACGGTGGAGGAAAACGTGGGCCTGGGGTTGCGCCGCCTTCGGGGCATGACGGAAGAGGCCATCCGCAAGCGGGTGGCGGAGTGCTTGCGGCTGGTGGACCTGGACGGGTACCAGGACCGCCTGCCCAGCCAGCTTTCCGGAGGGCAGCGCAAACGGGCGGGCTTGGCCCGGGCCATCGCCACCAACCCCCGTTATCTTCTGTACGACGAGCCCACCACCGGGCTCGATCCCGTCACCACGACGGTGATTGACCGGCTCATCGTCCGGATGCGCGAGGAACTGGGGGTGACCTCCGTTCTCATCACCCACGACATGGGGAGCGCTTACCGGGTGGCCGACCGGATCGGGATGCTTTTCGAGGGTAGCCTTCGCTTCATCGGGACCCCTGAAGAGATTCGGGCCTGCCCCGATCCGGTGGTCCGTGGTTTCATCGAAGGCAAACCCGAGCTCCTGGAGGGGGCGGGATGACACGTGGCAAGGAGATCCTGGTGGGGGTGGTCATCGTCCTGGGCGTGGCCGTCGCCCTGGTGGGCACCCTGTGGCTCCAGGACGCCAGCTTCGGGAGGGGAACCCGGGAGGTGGAAGCCCTCTTCTTGGAAGTGGGCCAGCTCATGAACGGGAACTCCGTCAAGTTGAGGGGGGTGACCATCGGGCGGGTGGTGGCGGTGACGGTGGAACCCGACGGGCGGGCGGTGCGGGTCCGGATGCGGATCCGCGACGATGTCCAGCTTCCGGCGGACCCGGCGGTGCTGGTGGCCCCGGAATCCCTTTTCGGGGACTGGCAGGCGGAGATCGTCCCTCGTTCGGCTTACGCCCAATTCGATTTCTATCCCGCAGGGGAGCCCGGGACCATGGCCGGCTATGCCCTCCCCGACATTTCCCGGCTCACGGCCTCCCTGGATCAGATCTCCAAGAACCTGGGATCCCTCACCAGCCGGGTGGAGGAGACCTTCACCGACGAGACCGCCAGGAACCTGGCCCGGGCCATCGACAACATCGAGGAGGTCAGCCATCGCCTCAGAGACCTGGTGGAGGTGCAGGCGGCGGCCTTCGCCAACCTGGCCACCGAGGTGGAGTCCGCCGCCGTGGAGTTGGGCGATGCCGCCCGGGCGGCCAACGAGGCGTTCCAGCGGGCCGAAGGGATCCTGGGTTCCCCGGGCACCGATTCCCTCCTGGCCAACGCCCGGGTGGCCATGGCCAACCTCAGGGAGGTGTCGGAAGAGCTGGGGGCCACGAATCGGCAGGCCCGCAGCTTCCTGCTCCAGGCCGACTCCACCTTCGCGCGGCTCGCTCGCCTGACGTACCGGGTGGAGGCCGGCGAAGGGGCCCTGGGGGCCCTCATGGGGGACCAGATCATCGTGGCCCGCACCCGGGAAGTCTTGGATCAGCTCAACCTTTTGTTGAAGGACCTCAAGGAGAATCCCCAGCGCTATGTGCGGATCTCCATTTTCTGAGGCAACCAGGGGTCCGGAGCCCGCCGACGATCCGGGGGCGGGGGAAGGGGACGGGGGAGGGCCCGAAGCCGAAGGCGAAAGCTCCCTCTTGAGCGCCCGCAGCGGCGTGGGCTGGCAGCGGGGGCCTCGCCAGGAGCGGAGCGCCGGGGGGGTGGTGGTGCGGCGCATCGGGGGGGTCCTGCATCTGCTTCTCATCAAGGACCCCTACGGGCATTGGGGGCTCCCCAAGGGACACGTGGAGCCGGACGAAGGGCCCGCCGAGGCCGCCCTTCGCGAGGTGCGGGAAGAAACGGGGCTGGGCGACCTCGAGCTGGGCCCGGAACTTCGGACCATCGATTGGTACTTCCGGGTTCACGGCAAGCTGGTTCACAAACATTGCACCTTTTACCTGATGACGTCCCAAGACGGCGAGACCAGGCCCCAAAGGGAGGAGGGCATCAGCGCCTGCCGCTGGCTTCCCATGGCGGAAGCCTTGGAAAAGGTGGAATACGCCAATGCCCGGGAGGTGGTGAAGGACGCCATGCGGCTCCTCCTGGGAGAACCGGAGTCGGGTAGGGACGTCCAAGAGTGAATTCGAGCCGGTGGCATGACGGAAACGACCATTGCGGATATTACCATTCTGGGAGGGGGCCCCACCGGGCTCTACGCGGCCTTCTACGCCGGGATGCGGCAGCGCTCGGTGCGGATCATCGACTCCTTGCCCGAGCTGGGCGGGCAACTCACCGCCCTCTACCCCGAGAAGTACATCTACGATGTAGGCGGATTTCCAAAGGTTCTTGCCAGGGATCTGGGCAAAGCGCTGGTGGAACAGGCGCTCCAGTTCTCTCCCGAAGTGGTCCTGGGAGAAGAGATCTTAGGCCTTACCCGCAACGGGGCGGGCTTTTGCTTGGAAGGACGGAGGGGCCGCTACCTTACCCGCGCTCTGATCCTGGCGGTGGGGAAGGGCGCCATGACGCCGGTGAAGCTGGAGTGCCCCGGCTATGAGGAGTTCCTGGGCCGAGGGGTGGACTATACCGTTCGCGATCTGGAGAGCTACCGGGGGAAGCGGGTGGTGGTGGTGGGGGGCGGGGACTCGGCGGTGGACTGGGCGCTGGCCCTCCACCCCCTGGCCAGCAGGGTGCTCTTGGTGCACCGCCGGGGCACCTTCCGGGCCCTGGAGCGATCGGTGGAACTGCTGCGGGAAGCCGAGGCCCGCGGGCAGGTCGAGATCCGCACGTTCCACGAAGTCCGGGAGATCCGCGGCCGGGAAAGGGTCGAGGCCGTGGCCCTCGTAGACAACCAGGGGGGGGAGGAATCCCTGGTGGAGGCGGATGCGGTGGTGGCCTGTTTGGGCTTCAAACCCGACCTGGGGCCCTTGCGGTCCTGGGGGATCCGCCTGGAAAGGAACCGGGTGGCGGTGAACCACCGCATGGAGACGAACCTGGAGGGGGTCTATGCCGCCGGCGACATCGTGGGCTACGAGGGCAAGCTGGACCTCATTGCCACCGGCTTTGCCGAGGCAGCCATCGCCGTGAACAACGCGGTCCACTTCCTGGACCCCACGGCCCGGGTGAACCCCGGCCATTCCACGAACCTGAAGATCTTCCAAGAGCGGAAGGAAGCCTAGCTCCATGACTATGTCCAGCACCGAAGCAGGTGGAGAACGTCAAGTCGAGAAGGTGGTCATCATCGGTTCGGGTCCGGCCGCCTGGACGGCGGCCATCTATGCGGCCCGGGCCAACCTGGCGCCGTTGGTGGTGGAAGGGCTTCCCAGTACGGAGATGATCCCCGGCGGCCAGCTCATGTTCACGACCGAGGTGGAAAACTTCCCCGGCTTTCCCGAGCCGGTGGACGGACAAGAGCTGATGCACCGCATGAAGGCTCAAGCGGAACGCTACGGTACCCGTGTCCTGTCCGACGACGTGGTGGGGGTGGATTTCTCCTCGCAGCCCAAGCGCCTGAGTACGGCCTACAGCGGCGAGATTTGGGCCGAGGCGGTGATCGTGGCCACCGGGGCCCGGGCCAACTGGCTGGGGTTGCCCAACGAAACCCGCCTGGCCCGGAGCGGGGGCGGGGTGAGCGCCTGCGCCGTGTGCGACGGGGCCCTGCCGGCGTTCCGCAATCAGGTGCTGGTGGTGGTAGGGGGGGGGGATAGTGCCATGACCGAGGCGGAGCACCTGACCAAGTACGCCAGCCAGGTGGTCATTGTGCACCGGCGAGACCGTCTGCGGGCGTCGAAAATCCTGGCGGAGCGGGTCCTGGCCCACCCCAAGGTGCGGGTGGAATGGAACAAGGTGGTGGTGGATATCCTGGGAGAGGACTTCGTGACGGGGGTCCGGCTGAAGGATACCCGCACGGGAGAGGAAAGCACCTTGGACTGCAAGGGGGTGTTCGTGGCCATCGGCCACACCCCCAACACCGCGTTCCTCAAGGGGGCCCTGGCCCTCAAGCCCAACGGTTACATCCAGGTGGAGCCCGGCACCACCCGGACCAGCGTCCCCGGGGTGTTCGGCGCCGGAGACGTCATCGATGACCGTTACCGGCAGGCCGTCACCGCCGCCGCCACGGGCTGTATGGCGGCCTTGGATGCGGAGCAATGGCTGGCGGAGCACGGCCGATGACCGCCGAGGGCCGGCGTCGGGCGCGGCCCGAAAGGGCCGCCCCCCTGGCGGCCGCCGAGGAGGGGCCATGAGCCGGGACGGTCGGGTTGCCCTGGTCACGGGGGGATCCCGGGGGATCGGACGGGCCATCGCCGCCACCCTGCTGGGGGAGGGCTTCCGGGTCAGCCTTACGGCCCGGACCGCCTCTGCCGCCGAAGGGGCCGCCGGGGCCCTGGCGGACGAGGTGGGAGGGGAGGTGCTGGGCCTCGCCGGTGACGTTCGGGATCCCGAGGCGTGCCGGAGGGTGGTGGAGGCCACCGTGGCGCGGTTCGGGGGGCTGGACGTGCTGGTGAACAACGCCGGGGTGGGGAAGTTCGCTTCCGTGGCGGAGATGTCCCTGGAGGACTGGCGGCTTCAGATCGGAACGAACCTGGACGGGGTGTTCTTCATGAGCCGGGCGGCCATCCCCCACCTCCTCCGGTCCCCCGACCCCTGGATCCTCAACATCGGCTCCCTGGCCGGCCGCAACCCCTTTGCCGGGGGGGCCGCCTACAACGCCAGCAAGTTCGGCCTGGTAGGGCTTTCCGAAGCCATGATGCTGGACCTCCGGCACCAGGGCATTCGGGTGAGCCTCATCATGCCGGGAAGTGTGGACACCCGTTTCGGGGACCGGCCGGAAGGGGAGAAGGCGGGCTGGGCCCTCCGGCCCGAAGACGTGGCTCGGGCCGTGGTGGATCTCCTGGGCTACCCCGCCCACGCCCACCCCAGCCGGGTGGAGCTCCGGCCCAGCCGGCCCCCGCGGAAAGGGTAGCTCAGAAAGGGGGGGCGCCGTGGGCGAGGGCTTTCGCAGGGAACGGGATGCCTTGGGGGAGGTATGGGTGCCGGCCGCGGCCCTCTACGGGGCGCAGACCCAGCGGGCGGTGGAGAACTTTCCCATCAGCGGCCAGCGGTTCCCCCGGCGGTTCCTCCGGGCCCTGGGGTTGGTCAAGGAGGCCGCCGCCCGGACCAACGAAGAGCTGGGGCTTTTGGATTCCGAAAGGGCAGGGGCCATCGCCCAGGCGGCGCGGGAGGTGGCGGAAGGGAAGTGGGACGATCAGTTCGTGGTGGATGTGTACCAGACCGGCTCCGGCACCTCCACGAACATGAACGCCAACGAGGTCATCGCCCGCCGGGCCGCCCAGATCCTGGGGTGGGAGCCCTCCCGGATCCACCCCAACGATCACGTGAACTTCGGCCAATCCTCCAACGACGTCATCCCCACCGCCCTCCACCTGGCTGCCCGGGAGGCGGTGGAGAGGGATCTGATTCCGGCCTTGGCGGGCCTCCACAGCGCCTTGGCGGAAAAGGCGTCCGCCTTCGACTCCATCCTGAAATCGGGAAGGACTCACCTCATGGATGCGGCCCCCGTGCGCCTGGGGCAGGAGTTCGCCGGATATGCCCGCCAGGTGGAGTTGGGGATCGGCCGGGTTCGAAGGGCCTCGGAGGAATTGGCCGAACTGCCCTTGGGGGGGACGGCCACCGGCACCGGCTTGAACACCCACCCGGAGTTCGCCGCAAGGGCCATCCGCCGCCTTGGTGAGGCCACCGGGCTGGAGTTCCGGGAGGCGGTGAGCCGTTTCGAGGCCCAAGGGGCCCGGGATGCCGCCGTGATGCTCTCCGGCGCCCTGAATACCGTGGCCGTTTCCCTGACCAAGATCGCCGAGGACATCCGCTGGATGGCTTCGGGTCCCACCTCGGGCTTGGCGGAGATCCGGCTGCCCGCCGTTCAGCCCGGAAGCTCCATCATGCCCGGCAAGGTGAACCCGGTGATGGCTGAGGCCCTCCTCATGGTGGCGGCCCGGGTCATGGGAAACCACGTGACTGTCACGGTGGCCGGGAGCCGGGGCAACTTCGAGCTGAACGCCATGATCCCCGTTCTGGCCTACGCCCTTTTGGAATCCATCACCCTCCTGGCCGCGGGCTCGGAGGTCTTTACCGAGCGCTGTGTGAGGGGGATCGAGGCCCGCCCGGAGAGGTGCCGCGAGCTTCTGGAGCGGAATCCTGCCCTGGCCACGGTACTGAACCTCGCCTTGGGTTACGACAGGGCCGCGGAAGTGGCCAAGGAAGCCGCCCAGGAGGGGATCACGGTTCGGGAGGCGGTGTTGCGCCGGGGGCTGCTTCCTTCCGAAGAGCTGGATCGCCTCCTGGACGTCCGGGCTATGACGGAGGGGGGACTGGGGAATCCAGCTCCAGGATCGGGGTCTCCCCCGGGATCACCGCTTCCGCCAATGGAAGACCCCCCGCCGGGATGACCCTGGTGAACTCCCCCTCCAGGATGAGGGGGTAGGCCCAACCTTCCCAGACCACCACCTGGAGGATCTTGGCCTCCCCCTGGAGGGGGGGGTGGGCCACGGGGCGGGTGAGGGCCCGCCAGGCCTGGTCCACGAGGCCCATGCGCTCGTTTACCGACGCCGCCCAACTGGCCTTCCTCAGGAGGACGCATTCCCTTCGTCCCGGTGCCCTTACCACTTTTCGGTGACCGGGGAAGCTGTGGGAAAGGAGGAATGCCAGGGCCTCGCCCACGGGCAGGGGCTCGGTGGCGTCCTCGAAGTACCCCGGCGTCCGTACCCGCCGGGGATCCCGGAGGTCGATGTAGCCGTCAGTGCAAACCCTCATGGCCTCCTCCTTGGGTGGCTTCCTGAGTCCGGAAGGGAGGGCCTCAAGGGGCGTGCCCGAGGGGGAAGGGTGGGAGGGAGGGATCCGCGGCAAAGGCGTAAGGTATGGAGAAAGCTGGACTTAGCTCTCAGACACCCCGACCGGTCGAGGCGGCAACGGCTTCCGGGAGGGCGAACCGTTTTTCCGGGTCCGGGAAGAGTGTGCAAGGGGAACGCCCCGGCCCACGGCGGGACCCCCCCCGGGCCGATCCCCGACCGGCCCGGGACCTGGCTCCCGAAACCGACGAGCTGGGAAGCCATGTCTCCACCGCCGGGGGCGTGGAGCTGGCTCCCCGGAGGGCCCGGGAGATCGGGGCCGTGTGCCTTCAGCTCTTCACCAAACCGCCCAACCGGTGGACCGAGCCCACCTGGGATCCCGACGTCCCCCTTCGGTTCGCCAGGGCGAAGGCGGAGGAGAAGATCCAAGTGGTGGGATCCCACGATTCGTACCTCATCAACCTGGCCTCTCCCGATCCCGCCCTCTGGCAACGGTCCGTGGAGGCGTTCCGGCGCGAGCTGGCCCGATGCGCGGCCCTGGAGCTGGATTTCTTGGTGACCCACCCGGGCAACGCCACGGACGGGGATGTGGAGGGGGGACGGGACCGGAACGCCGAGGGTCTGGCCAGGGCCCTGGCGGAGGTCCGGGGTGGGACCCGGGTTCTCCTGGAGCTCACCGCCGGGGGAGGATCCACGCTGGGGGGGTCGTTTGAGGACCTGGCGGCCCTTCTGGCGCGGATCCCCCCTCCCTGGAGGGACCGGGTGGGGATCTGCTTCGACACGTGCCACGCCTTCGCGGCCGGTTACGACCTGGTGGGGGACTACGAAGGGGTGTGGGCGGCCTTCGAGGCCGCCCTGGGACTCGACCGGCTGGCCCTGTTCCATCTCAACGACTCCCGCTACCCCCTGGGATCGCGGCGGGACCGGCACGAGCATCTGGGCGAGGGAACTTTGGGGGTGGAGCCCTTCCGCAGGATCCTGCAAGACCCGCGTTTTTCGGCCATCCCCAAGATCCTGGAAACCCCCAAGGAGCCGGACCCCGTCGCCAACGACCGGAAGAACCTGGCCTTCCTTCGGGCCCTTCGCTGGGGGGGCGGAAGCTGAAGGCGGGGTTCCAGCGGTGGGCCGGCGAGTGGACCCGCCTCCCCTTCCTTCCCTTCGTCCGGGGGGAGGCTGAAAGGGGGGGCTGCAGGGTTTGGGACGCAGCCGCAGCGGGCCGATCCGCCCCCGGGCGACGCCAGGGGGGGCGATGGTGGAGATTCCGGGTTCTGGACGCCCGCGCCGCAGGAGGGTATATTGCTTTCGGGTGGGGTCGGGAGGCTCCGTTACTGAGCCAACACTGAAGAAGCCGGGACTGTTTCCTTCGGCGGACGTCCTGCCCCCGCAGAGGGGACTTCGGAACCCGGAGGGAAGTCACCAAACGTGATGGCCCGGGCTTCAGCAACCCCCTCCCGATTCCTCCCTGGGGCCGGCATCTGCGGGATGCCGGCCCTTTGTTCTTCCCCGGGGGCCCTCCGGTCGGCGGGGCCGCAGGATCCCCCCCCACAGTCTTGGGAGGGGCAGGGTGGGGGATCCCTGTCCCCGCCCGGGGGTAGGGACCGAGACGCCGGTTCGAGGGCCGGCCCCCCCGTAGCTTTCTGAACGCCAACTCCGGAGCGACACGGCATGGCCAAGACGGTACGGCCCGAGGCGGGCCCTGGGAGGCTCGATACCACGGACCTGTCCAAGGTCCCTTTCCGGGAGCTGGTCAGGGAGATGATCCGGCGCCTCGACCCCGACCCCGACAGGGAAGGCCTGGCCCGGACCCCCGAAAGGGTGGAGAGGGCTTTCGGGTTCCTGACCAAGGGGTACCGGATGACCCCCGCCGAGGCCATCGGGGATGGGATTTTCGAAGAACACCATCACAACATGGTGCTGGTGAAGGACATCGAGCTCTACTCCCTTTGCGAGCACCATCTTCTGCCCTTCTTCGGCAAGGCCCACGTGGCCTACATCCCCGACGGGAAGATCATGGGCCTGAGCAAAGCGGCCCGTCTGGTGGAGATGTATGCCCGCCGCTTCCAGGTCCAGGAACGCCTGACGGAGCAGATTGCCCAGGCCATTTGGGACTCCATCCAGCCCCTGGGGGTCGGAGTGGTGGTGGAGGCCTACCACTTGTGCATGATGATGCGGGGGGTGGAGAAGCAGAACTCCAAGACCATCACCTCGGCCATGAGGGGCTCCTTCCTGCGGGATCAGAAAACCCGCGACGAGTTCCTGCGCCTTTCCATGGCCGGCCACGTGCTGTTGTCCTGAAGCCTGCAAAACCGCGTCTTTCGGCGCCGCCGAAGACCGCCCTGGCCGGCTTCGCAACGACGAGTCTCGAAAACCCATCCAGGAGATTGCGGTTCCACGAGCATGTACACCATTGCAGTTCAAGCGCACTACGATGCTGCGCATTACCTCCGGGATTACCAAGGCAAGTGTGCCCGTCTCCACGGTCATCGCTACGTGGTGGAGGTGGCCCTGCGGACGCGGGAAGTGGGGCCCAAGGGCATGGCCTGTGACTTCACCGACCTCAAGGCCTTGTTGAAGGAGCTTGCCGAGCGCTTCGACCATCAGAACCTGAACGAGATTCCCCCCTTCGACGTGCTGGAAAGCACGGCGGAAAACCAGGCCCGCTATTTCTTCGACGAGATGAAGAAGCGCCTTCCGCCCCACCTGGCCGACGGGCTCCTGTATGCCCGGGTCATGGAAAGTCCCGGGCAATGGGCGCAGTACAGCCCCCTCCCCGACGGAGGGCCCATCCCCCCCTTCGGGGGGGCTTGAGGCTGCCTGTCCCGTGCATCTTCTCCTCACCGACCGACTGGTCT
Source organism: Gemmatimonadota bacterium (assembly GCA_030550695.1). GTDB lineage: Bacteria > Gemmatimonadota > Gemmatimonadetes > Longimicrobiales > Gaopeijiaceae > JAUQOX01. Next base: position 16,358 of record JAUQOX010000002.1, read on the forward strand.
GTCCTCGGTGCGGGCCGCCCTTCGGGCTCATTCTCCTGGCCGACGAAGTGCGGGAGCGCCGGATCCTCCGGGGGCGCTTCGGCTGTTCCAACTGTCGGGACGCCTTTCCGGTGGAGGGGGGGTTCGGAGACCTTCGTCCTCCCCCCCGCCGGCCCCTTCCCCCGCCGGAGGCCCCCCCTTCCCCTCCGGACCCCGAGGCTTCCCTCCGGTTGGCGGCCCTTCTGGGGGTTACCGGAGGGCCGGGGATGATCCTCATCCGGGGTCCGGCGGCGGAGGCAGGTCCTTGGCTGGCCTCCCGCCTTGCAGGGGTGGAGGTGGTGGTGGAGGATCCCTCCGTCCGGAGGCTCCACGAGGCCGAGGGGCTGAGCCGCATGGTGGCCGGCCTCCCCCTGCCCTTCTTCCCCGCAAGCTTCCGGGGAGTCGTGCTCTCGGGGTCGTACTCCCCAGAGGACCTGGCCGAGGCGGTGCGGGTGGTGGCTCCGGGAGCCAGGGTGGTCGCCCTCGGGGCCCCCGGGGGGACGGCGGAAAAGCTGGCCGAGTTGGGGGCGGAACTGTTGTGGGACGAGGGGGGGGTGGTGGTGGGCAGGGTAGGGCGCCCCCAGCCCCCGCTGGTCAGCTTGAAGCTCCGCTGAAAGACTCGGGGGCGTGGGCTTCCGGTTCCGGGGCGCTAGGCGCCGCATTGCAGCACCCTTGGGCCGGGAATAGCTTAACCCCGCGAAAGCCCATGGACCTTCGGTGACGAGGTAAGAACGCCCCATGTCCTTCTGGAAGCACCTTTTCGGGGGAAGGCGGGGTCAGTCCCGGGTGGACTACTACGAGGAGGGGGTGGAACTCCTGGGAGAGGGCAAGTTCCACGAAGCCCTCACCTCCCTTCGGCTCGCCCTGAAGGAGAAGCCCGGCGATCCGGTGATCCTCCAGCAAATTGCCATCGCGTACACGCGGATCGGCATGACGGACGAGGCGGCCAAGACGTACCGCCACGTTCTCCAGAAGGACCCGAAGGCCGTGGGGGCCCACTACGGTCTCGCCTTCCTGCTCCTCCGCTCCGGGCACCCCGACGAAGCCATCCCCCATCTCCGGGCCTTCCTGGCCGATCCACCTGCCGGGCCCGGGGCCGCCGAGCATGTGGCCCACGCCCGGGCTACCCTGGCCCAGCTTACGGGAGAGGACCATGAGCAGCGTTGAGTCGGTTCCTGTCCAAAAGAGGGTGAGCCTCACCTGGAGCGGCACCGGCATGGAGTACCGAGGTCTCACGGAGGGTGGGGCCACGGCCCTCCTGGACGGTCAGGGGAAGGCGGGCCCTACCCCCATGGAGGCCTTGCTCCTGGCCCTGGCGGGGTGCATGGCGGCGGATGTGCAGGTGATCCTGGAACGGTCTCGGGTCCCCTTCCGGGGCCTGGAGGTGGAGGTGGAGGGGGAGCGGGCCCCGGAGCATCCCAAGCGTTACACGCGGATCTCCCTGACCTACCGGGTGGCGGGTCCCGGCCCGGAGCACCAGGGCAAGCTGGAGCGGGCGGTGGAGCTGTCCCGGGAGAAGTTTTGCTCCGTGCTCCATTCTCTGCGGCCGGACATTCAGGTGGATGCCCGGATCCAGAGGGAACCGTGACCCGGCTTTCCCCGGGGGTTTGAGGCAAGGCGGGCCCTGTTCGACCCGCCCGATCCCTGGCCCATGAGGAGGGGGTGTCAGCGGTGTCCGGAGAGAGTCTGGTTCGCGTGGTGTTCGTGACGGTCCCGGACCGTGAGCAGGGGGTGGCCTTGGCCCGGAGGGTGGTGGAAGAAGGGCTGGCCGCCTGCGGAACCGTCTTGGGAGGAGGGGTCTCGGTGTACCGTTGGAAGGGGAGCGTCCAGGAGGACCCCGAGGCCCTGGTGGTGTTCAAGACGGCCGCCGCCCGGGTGGAGGAGCTGATGCGAAGGGTCGTGGAATGGCACCCCTACGAGGTGCCGGAGGTCCTGGCCTTGCCCGTGGAGGCGGGCCATCCCCCTTACCTGGCCTGGGTCCTGGGGGAAGAAGGGGGTTGAGCCCATGCCCGGAAAAGGAGGGGCGGGGCGGGGACGCAAACGGCCCTCGGCCCCCCCCGGCGGGGAGGTTCAGGAGCGTCTGCCGGGGTTGGGGGAGCCTGAGGGGGGAGGGGAGGAGGAAGGGGGGGAGGCCCCCGAGGGTGCGGCGCCCTCCGACGGCTTCGAAGGAGAGGTGGAGGTCCGGGAGGGAGGATGCCCGGCCGCTGGGGAAGCCGGAGGGGAGGGGGACCTGCCGGCGTGGGAGGAGCCGGTCCCGTGCGGGGGGAAGGACCTGCCGGCTCCCGGCCCCGGGGGGGAGCCGCCGGAGGCCGAGGAGGCCGCTCCGGAGCCTCCGCCCCCCCCGGACCCTCCCTCCCGCGTCTTCCTCCAGCGGGGGATTCGATTGGAGCAGGCCGGGGACCACGAAGGGGCCGTGGGGTGCTTCCGGGAGGCCTTGGCCCTGGACCCCGACTGCCCGGATTCGTGGACAGCCTTGGGGGGGGCGCTCACGGCCGTGGGGCGGTTCGCCGAGGCGGAGGAAGCTCTGCGGCACGCCCTCCGCCTGAAGCCGGAGGACCCCTCGGTCCGCTTCCGCCTGGGGATCCTCTCCTACCGGCGTGGCCTCTATGGGCAGGCGTCGGAAGAACTGGGTCGGGCCTGCCGCCTGGCCCCCGAGGACGGATGGGCCCATTTTTACCGTGCTGAGGCGTTGAACCGATTGGACCGGGTGGAGGAGGCCTTGGAGGCGGCCTGGAAGGCCGTGGAACTTCTCCCGTCTCACCCCCGGGCCCACTACCTGCTGGGAATCCTCTTGGACAAGCAGAACCTTCCCCAGGAAGCCGCCCGGTGCTACCGGCGGGCCCGGGACCTGGGCGGATCATGATCCGGGTGGTCTTGTCGGAACTGGCGGACATGGAGTGCGAGGGAATCCTCCGGTCCGTAGCCGCCGACCTCTCCGCCGACACCCCCGTAAGCCGGTCGGTGGAACTCGGCGCCGGCACGGAGGTCATGGCTCGGCTCTACGCCATGGCCCCCCTTCCCGTGGGCGCGGCGGTGATCACCCCCGGGGGGGACCTCAAAGCAGGGTTCCTCATCCATGTGGTGCTCCGGTCCGCCGAGGAGCCGGTGCGCCCCGAGGGGGTCCGGGCCGCCCTCCTCAACGGCCTGCGGCGGGCCCACGAATGGGGGATGGCCAGCCTGGCCCTGCCCCCCTTGGGGGTAGGCGCCGGCAACCTTCTGGCGGAGGATTCCGCCGCCGTCATGGTTCCCCTTATCCAGGGCCATCAGCTCCAGCACGAGCACCCCTCCGAGGTGGTGATCGTGGCCTCCAGCGAGTACGAGCGGGACGTGTTCGCCGTGGCGGTGGAAACCGCCCGACGCCGGGCGGCGGCTCGGGAGAACTGAGGGGGCCGAGGGTGAGGAAGCCGGGCCGGCGGGTTGTGGGGTGGAGCCTCCTGCTCCTCTGGGGGGTGGCGGTGGGGTGGCATGTGCGCCGGGAATACTTCGTTTCCGAAACGAAGCGCCTGGCGGAGGCGGCCCTGTCCCTTTCGCCGGGGATCAACTTCTACACCCTGCGCATGGGGGAGCGGGCTGTGGGCATGGCCACTTCCCGGCTGGACACGGTCCCCCAGGGCTTCGTCCTGGAGGACTTCCTCAGCCTCGAACTCCCCGCCCTGGGTCAGACGGGCCGGGCGGTGATGCGGACCCGGGTGGAGCTGGACCGGTCGTTGGGGATGAAGGCCTTTGCCTTTTCCCTGGACTCGGAGCTGGGGCGCTATGAAGCCCAGGGCACCGTGGAGGGCGATACCCTCCTGGTGGTGGCCCTCGAGTCCGCCGGGTCCGTGCAGAACGTCCGTTACCGCATGGCGGAGCGCCCGGTCTTTTCGGCGGTCCTTCCCATTCGGGTGGCCTTGGGGGAGGGGCTGGGGGTGGGGCGGCGCTTCAGGATCCCCGTGTTCGACCCCTCGACCCTCTCCACCCGGCACGTGGACATCCGGGTGGTGGCCCACGACACCCTGCTGATCCCCGACAGTGTGGAGGTGGACCCCGCCACCGAGCGCTGGCGCCCCGCCCGGTTCGACACCGTGCCGGCCTGGAAGGTGGTGGAGACCTTCGGGGGGATCCAACTGGAAAGCTGGATGGACGAGGACGGGCGGATTCTCAAGGCCTCCACCCCCTTGGGGTTCTCCATGGAGAAGACGGAGTACGAGCTGGCGCGGCAGGCCCAGGAGGATTCCCGGCTGGCGGGGGGAGGCGGGAGGGGGGGAGACGTGATCCTGGCCACGGCCATCCAGAGCCAGGTGGACCTGGGGGAAACGGAAAACTACGATGAACTGTGGTTCGTCCTTTCCGGAGTGGATCTGGAGGGCTTTCGCCTGGAGGGGGGGCGCCAGAGCTTGCGGGGCGACACGTTGGTGGTTCGGCGCGAGGATTGGCCCAACCTCAACCCCCCCTACGACCAGCTGCCGTATCCCCGCATGGATTTGGCCGAATATCTGCAACCTGAGCCCCTCATTCAGAGCGACGACGAGCGCATTGTCCGTGCGGCCGAGCAGATGGCCAACTTCAGGTTCATGTGGGACAAGAACCCCAAGCGCATCACCCGGGACCTGACCTTGGGGGTGAACCGGATGCTGACCAAGGAGGTCACCTTTTCCCTCCCCAATGCCGTGCAGGTGTTGGAAGGGCGCAAGGGCGATTGCAACGAGCACACGGTCCTTTTCGTGGCCATGGCCCGTGCCCTGGGGCTTCCGGCCCGGACGGCCGTGGGTCTCGTCTACGTGGACGGTGCGTTCTTCTATCATGCCTGGCCCGAAGTCTGGTTGGGGGAGTGGGTGGCGGTGGATCCTACCTTCGGGCAGGTACCGGCCGATGCGGCTCACCTGCGCTTTGTGGTGGGCGGCCTGGCCAACCAGGTGGAGATCCTGCGGCTTATCGGCAACTTGCGGATCCAGGTGATCATCCCCCCCAAGGTCCGGGAGGACCGACCTTTATGAGCGGGGAATCTCCCCTTCGCCCTCTCCCCCAGCGCTTGCGGGAGCTCGCGCCTCACCTTCGCCCCCACCGGCCCTCGTCCACCCCTGAGGTTCTCAGGTTGGAGGGGGTGACCAAGTGCTACGGCTCCTTCCGGGCGGTGGACCGGGTGGAGTTGACGGTGCCCCGGGGGACCATCTTCGGTTTCTTGGGGCCCAACGGCGCGGGCAAGACCACCACGATCCGCATGATCGCCGGGGTGCTCAGGCCCACCGAGGGCCGGATCGTCATCGGGGGCGACGATCTGGCCCTGAACCCCCAGCAGGCCAAAGCCAGGATCGGCTACATTCCCGACCGCCCCTACCTTTACGAAAAGCTTTCCGGCTCGGAGTTTCTCCGTTTCGTGGCAGGGCTGTGGGGTCGGGACGGCCGGGAGGCCGAGGAGCGGGCGGAACGATTCCTGGAACTCTTTGCCTTGTCGTCGTGGAAGCACGAGCTCATCGAGAGCTATTCCCACGGCATGCGCCAAAAGCTCCTCATCAGCTCGGCCCTTCTCCACCAGCCGGAACTCCTGGTGGTGGACGAGCCTCTGGTGGGGCTCGACCCCAAATCGGCCCGCATCCTGAAGGATCTCCTTCGCGTCTATGCTGCCGAGGGGGGCTCGGTGTTCCTGTCCTCCCACACCCTGGAAGTGGTGGAGGTCCTGTGCGACCGGCTGGCCATCATCCACGAGGGACGCCTCATTGCCCAAGGGACCATGGAGGAGCTCCGCCGCCAGGCAGGAGCCGGTGAAGCCCACCTGGAGGAGATCTTCCTCAAGGTGACGGGAGGCGACGAAGTGGAAGAACTCCTGGCGGGGATCCGGGGTGGGCAGGGGTAGCGGGATGGTGGCCCCACCGGAAGGGAAGGCTTCCCGGGCCGGCCAGACCTCCCCGGGCCTCCTTCGCCTGCTGGGCCCCAAGATCCGGGGCCGGATCCACCGGGCCCGCAAGGACCAGGGGCGCTGGTTCAAGCTGTTGGTGCTGGGGTCGGTGGGGGCGATGTTCTGGTCCCTTCTCTTCGCCCTGATCTGGAGGATGCTCCTCTATTTTCGGAACACCCAGGGCATGGGCGAGCTGCTGGCCTCCAAGCTCCTGGGGATCGCCCTGCTCACCTTCCTGGGCATCCTGCTCCTCTCCAACGTCATCACCGCCCTCTCCACCTTCTTCCTGTCCCAGGACCTGGAACTTCTGGTGGCTGCCCCGGTGGATCCTCTCCACCTTTACGGGGCCCGGCTGGTGGAGACCGTGGTGAACTCCTCCTGGATGGTGGCCCTCTTGGCCGTTCCCCTCTTCCTGGCCTACGGGTTCACCTACCGGGCCGGGGTGGAGTTCTATCTGCTGGCGGCCGGGGTCATGCTCCCCTTCCTGGTCATCCCCGGGGTGTTGGGCTCGGCCTTCACCCTGCTCTTGGTGAACGTATTCCCTGCCCGGCGGACCCGGGACCTGCTGGCCCTGATCGCCCTGCTGGCCACCGCCGGCGTGGTGGCCCTCTTCCGGTTCCTCCGTCCGGAGCGCCTGGTGCGCCCCGAGGAGTTCAGGAACCTGGTGGATTTCCTCTCGGTTCTCCGGACACCCTCGTCGGTCTGGCTCCCCAGCGAATGGGCCACCGAGGCCCTCATGTCCCAGCTCCGGGGGTTCTTCGACCCCTTCCCTTTCCTCCTCCTCCTTTCCACGGGGGCCGCCCTGGTGGTCCTGGGCGCCTGGCTCCACGGCCGCTTCTTCCCCGCCGGTTTTTCCCGGGCCCAGGAGGGGGCCCCTCGTAGCAAGGAGGAACGCCGTCGGTCCCGCTGGGTGGAGCGCCTGCTCCTCGGCGCCGGACCCCGGACCCGGGAGCTGGTGGCCAAGGAGGTGCGGATCTTCTTCAGGGATTCCACCCAATGGTCCCAGTTGGTCCTCCTGGCGGTGTTGGTGGCCGTCTATGTCTACAACATCCGGGTCCTTCCCCTGTACACGGGGGAAAGGGTTTCCTTTTTCCTGGTGAACGTGGTCTCCTTCCTCAACCTGGGGCTGGCAGGGTTCGTGGTGGCGGCCATCGCCGCCCGCTTCGTCTTCCCTTCCATTTCCCTGGAGGGGAGGGCCCTGTGGCTCCTGCGCTCGGCCCCCCTCCGGGTGGAGTCCTTGTTCTGGACCAAGTATTGGGTGGGGACCGTCCCCCTGTTGTTGGTGGCCGTGCCGTTGATCGTCCTCACCAACCTCATCTTGCAGGTTTCGCCGTTCCTGTTCGTCCTTTCCACCGCCACCATGGTGGTCATGACCTTTGCCTTGGGGGCCCTGGCCCTGGGGTTCGGCGCCCTCTATCCGAACTTCGAGACCGAGAACGTGGCCGAGATTCCTACCTCTTTCGGGGGGCTCCTGTTCATGATGGCCGCCGTGGCCTACCTTGCCGGGATCGTGGTCTTGGAGGCGTGGCCCGTCTATCTGTACCTTTCGTCAGGGCTCCGGGGGAGCCGGGAGGTGCCGGCGATTCCCTTGGCGGTGGGGGTTGTGGGAGTCGTGCTCCTCACCGCCGCCGCTGTGGCCTTCCCCCTTCGGACGGGGGTGAAGAAGGTCCAAGAGCTGGAAGCCTGAGGAGGAGGGCCGAATGCTGGAAACCCTTCGGGAGTTCTTCGCCAGGAAGATGGACGGGTCGGCTGCGGGGGGGGAGCTTCCGCCCCCGGAGAGCCTGCGTCTGGCGGCTTCGGCCCTCTTGCTGGAACTGGCCTATGCCGACGACGAGTTCTCCCCTCCCGAGCGGGCGCACCTGGAAAGGGCCGTTCGGCTTCAGTTCGGTTTGGACCGGGACGAAGCCCAGGAACTGGTCAGGCTGGCGGAACGGGAGCGGGCCCGGGGAACAGACCTCTGGACCTTCACCAACCTGATCGCCGACCGCTTTACCCTGGGCCAGAAAATGGTTCTCGTCGAGGCCATGTGGGAGCTGGTCTTCTCCGACGGGGTGCTGGCCCGGAGGGAAGAGTACCTGCTGAAGAGGATCACCGGGCTCCTCCGTCTGGAAGCCGCGGACGTGGGCGAGGCCCGGGCCCAGGTGGAACGGCGTCGGAACCTGGGCAAGACGGGGGTCACGGGAACCAAGGAGGGGCCATGAAGGATTGGGTACCGGGGGGGTATCTGTTCACGAACCTGGTGTTCTGGACTGTGGTGGGGATGGTGTTGGTGGGAACCAACGCCGTGCCCATCGTGCTGACGGTGGGGCTCGTGCTCCTGGCCCTCGAGACGTTCCGCCGGTCGTGAGGGGGAAGCTGGGGTGGTCCTTTTTCTGAAAATCCTGGGCGCCTTGGCGGCGTTGGCTCTAGGGATCTACCTGGGTTGGGGAGGGCCCTACCGCCCCGACCCCGAACTCATCGAACGGGCCCTGGACGGTCACGGACAGCGGCGGAAGGTGAGGCGGCATTTTACCCCCCTGGGGTGGCTGCGGGGACGGCTCGAGCGTGCGTCCCGGGAGCGCCGGAGAAGCCGGGGGGGCCGCTCGGGTCCGTTTGCTCTTTCTTGAGGGAAGGGCGGCCCTTCCCTTTTTGAGGGCGTCCGGGGCGGCGCCAGCCGTCGGCGGGGGCCCCAGGATCTTGTCGCCTCCCGACCCCCCGGCTTGGCCCTGGCGCGATCCGCCCGGCCCTCATCGCCACAGGGTGTTCACCACCACCAGCACCAACCCCACGAAGGCCCCCAACAGGTAGCCCAGCCGGACGATGAGGCGGAGTTCCCGGTCCGTCACCCGCCGCACCAGCTCCTCCATCTTGGCCGGGGGGTAGTGGAGGACCTTCTCCTCGACCCGGCCCGCCACGTTCAGGCGATGGACCACGTCCGGCACTTGGGTCTGCAACCACTCCCACAAGGGATCGCCCAGGGCTTGTTCCAGCCGCTGGGCGGTGTTGGGCGGAAGCCACCGGGCCGGCGTCCCCAGGGGCCGGTCCAGGAGCCCTGAGGCCAACCTCCGTGCCGTCCGACGGTAGAGCTGAAAGGCCGCCTCGCTCCGGGCCAGGCCCACCAGAGCGCGGGTGAGGGTCTCCGGGGGGAGACGCCCCAGGACCTCGCCCCAGGTGCGGGAACCGGCCCGCTCCAAGGCCTGCCCCATCTTCTCCACCAGGAAGTCCCGTGTGGCGGGATCCCGGGCCATGGCCACCGTCCATCCCGCCAGGGTGGCCCGGGCGTCCCGGACCTGGGGGTCGTCGGGCCCCCCCAGAACCGACGCCACGGGTTTGCGGAGGAAATCCACAATGGCGTCGTTCACCCCCCTGGCCATGGCCTCCTGCACCGTGGGCTCCCGGAGCATCTCGGACAATCGTTCCGCCCCCTCCCGTTCGATGGTGTCCAGAATCCGATCCAGGGTCTCTTCCGTGACCAGAAGCCGGGCCACCACCCGCTGGTAGAAGTTGAGGTCCCGTAGGAAGCGGTGGAACAGTTCGTGGAGGGTGCGCTGGAAGCGGGAACGGGCCGCGGGGTCCTCCAAAAGGCGGCCCAAACGCTGGAGGGCCAGGGGGAGGTACGAGGCGATGGCTTTTTCCAGGGCCCCCACCAGGCCCAGGGGGAGCACCTCCTGGAAGGTCTTTCCCGGAGCCAGGAGGGAACCGGAAGCCCGGGCCAAGTAGTCCTCCACCGCCTCCTGAAACCCTTCGCTGTCCACGGCGTTTTCCAGCCAATCCGCCACCGCGCCCTTGAGGACCTCCTCCCGGACCGGGGTCAGGAGTTCCGCCACGGGCTGGTCTCCCACCGCTTCCAGGAAGCTCCGGGTACGGGCCGCCACGAACGCCTCGAAGGCCTCCGAGGCCAGAAACTCCTGGAGCCGGGCCAACCCCAGCTCCAGGGCTTCGTCCAGGAGGACCTCCAGTTCTTTCACCACCCCGGGAGGAAGGATTTCCCGCAACGATCCCCGCTCCCTCTGGAACAGCTCCTCCAGGAAGTGGGACAAGCGTTCATCGAAGGCTTGGCGGAACTCCCCCTGGGCCAGGGTGCGGGCCAGGTCCTCCTCGGTGAGGAGCCGGTTCCCCACCGTCCTGCCCACGGCAGCCGCCAGGCGGGCCTGGTTCTTGGGAATCGCCCCCTGGAGGAGGCGGAACGGCCGTCCGAACAGCTTGGGGGGCTCGTAGGGGTGGAAAAGCATCCAGATGGCCACGGAGTTCGTAAGGCCCCCGGCCAGGGCCCCGAAGGCGACGGTGACCAGAGCTTGGAGGACGGGATCGGCCATGGATCACTGTTGGATGTGACGAAAGATCCCCCGAACGGGATAGCCTCGGCCGTCCACGCTCACGGTTCCCCGAACCTGAAGGAGCCCCTCCACGGGCAGGATGGGCCCTTCCCCCTCACCGGCCTCCAGGAAGACCGCCTCCACCAGGAGATTCCCTCGGAGGCTCCGGCCGGGGTCCCGAAGGTCCCAGGCCGCGGGAATGTCCCGGCGGGCCGGCTCGAAACTGCGCCGCTGGGACCAGACCAGCCGGAGTCCTTCCCAGCGGCGGTCGCTGAACCCGACCCTGCCCCATACGGTGTAGCGGCCCCCGTCGGGGGTGTCGGCGGGGAGCTGGTTTTCCCACACCAACTGGAGGCTGTCGCCCGACGTCAGGAACCCCCACGGCCCCGGAGGGGGGTCTCCCGCCGCCCACGCCCGGCTGAGATCCAGGACAAGCCCGGGTAAGCTTCGGTCTCCCAGGGCCAGGGCTCCTTCATGGACCCGAAAATCCTGGGCTCTGGGGCCCGTCCATTCCGCCAACAGGGGGCCCAGGGCCACCTCGAGCCGCCGGGGCTCCGCCTGGAAGATCAGGACATCCAGGGCATCGTCCAGTCCCACCACCAGGCGGACCGGTCCCCTGGGGAGGATCCGCCAGGGTACGGCGGAGGGGGGAGTTTCCCAGCCCTCGTCCATGAAGCGATCCCAGACCCCCCCTCTGGCCAGCCAGGCTTGGATTTTCCGGTCCACGGCCCCCGGACGGGTGCGGGTCCGGAAGATCCAGGGAACCAGGAACAGGCTGTCGCCGAGGGTCCCCACGTACACCACGCTCCTCTCGTACCGCCTGCCGAACTTGTTGGCCTCTGCGGCGGGATCTCGCTCGTCCTGGGAGGCCTCCCCCGGCTCCTGCCGGGGCGGAGTACAGGCGGGGGCGGCTCCCAGCAGGGACCACAGAACAAGGAGAAGAAGGGCCGGCAGGCCCTTGGGGGCGCTGGCCGAGGGGTCCACCACCGATCCCGGACCGGCCCCCAGGCGACGGTCCAGGGCTTGGAGGAAGCGGCGGATCCGGCGGCGGTGCCGTCCCCATGGGAGCCCCCCCCGCGGGGAAGCCGAGGCCACGTCCACCCGGGTCAGGGCGTTCTCGTCCAGGCGGACCCGGATCTCCACCCTGTCCACGGTACGGAAGAGGGGCTGGGGAATCTCCGCTTCCACAACCCCCCGGTCTTCATCGGCGGCCGCAAGCCTCCAGCCCCTCATCCCCCCGGACGCCAGCTCCACCACCCCCCGCCATACCCGGGCGTAGGGGATCACATAGGTGCGGCCCCGGAGCCGGGGGTCCGGGTGGTGGGGGTGGGTGGCGGCAGGTCCGGACCCCGGGCCGCCCCAGAGGTCCAGGGGGCTCAACGCCTGCGCTCCACGATGCGGTAGCTGATGCTCACGGAAGCCGACACCACCAGGTTGCCCCCCTCGATGGGCGTGGCGGGGGCTCCCTCGAAGGCGACCATCAACGGCTCCGCCCGGGCCAGGTCCAGGCTCCGGGGTAGGGGAACCGAAGCGCCCCCCTGGACCTCCACAGCCCCCCCCAAGGTCACTCCCATGGCCTGGGCAATGGTCTCGGCCTCTTCCCGGGCTCGGGCCACCGCCTGGCGAAGGGCCTCCAAGCGGGCCTGGCGGGTGTCGGAGGCCTCGAAGGAAAGGTTGGCAACCCGGTTGGCTCCCGCCCCCAGGGCCAGGTCCAGGATCCTTCCGGCGGCCGCCACATCGGGAATCCTGGCCCGGACGTGGTTCACCGCCCGGTAGGCGACGATGCTCCGCGCCCCCGGATCCTGTGGGCCGGTCCGGTATTCCGGCCGGAGGGTGTAGCCGTAGGTCTCCAACTCCAAACCCGGGACCGAGGCGCCCCGGAGGGCCTGCAGCACGGCGTCCTTCCTGGCGGCATGGGACTGGGAGGCCTCCTGGGCCGAAGGGGCCTCGGTTTCCACGGCAAAGGCCACGGAGACCCTGTCGGCCGGGACCTCCACCGCGGCCTGTCCCGAAACCCGAAGGGTACCGGGCTGGAAGAGGCCTCCGGCCGCCTGGGGCGCGGCGGCCCCCGGGACGGCGGCCAGCCAGGCCAGGAGGGGCACGGTAACGAATGGGGCTCGACCTCGGACCTGTCCTTTCATGATGTCGTCCTCCTCGGGCGGAATTCCGGCCGGGACTGCCGCCGTTCCCGTCCGACGCCGTGGCAGTCCGTCCTCCTGCCGGTCCCACCCTTGGGCAAGCCCCCCGGGGTGGGCCCGGGCAGGACAGAGGAATATACACCCATGCCCTCCTCCCTGGCCCCGCCTGGGGCCCTTTGCCCCCCTGCCCCCCTTCCTTACAATTGTCCCCGCAACTGGAGTCCCTCTTCCCTCCGCCTTCGGGCGGCCGCTTTCCGGAACCTGCCATGAAAGCCGTGATCCCCCTTGCCGGAAAAGGCACCCGCCTCCGCCCCCAGACCTACCACACCCCCAAACCCCTCCTGCGGGTGGGGGGTCGTCCGGTGATGAGCTACATCCTGGACGATCTCCGGGCCCTGGGGATCGAGGAGATCGTCTTCGTCATCGGTTACCTGGGGGAGGTAGTCAAGGAGTACATGGCCAAGGAATACCCGGACCTTCGCCCCCGCTACGTGGTCCAGGAGGTCCAGGACGGGACCGCGGGGGCGGTGCACCTCACCCGCCCGTACGTGGACGAGGAGGTCCTCATCGTCTTCGTGGACACCCTCTTCGAGGCCGACCTGGGGCTCATCCGCACCCTCGGTCCGGAGTGGGCAGGGATCATCTGGGCCAAGGAAGTGGAGGACTACCAGCGTTTCGGGGTGGTGGTGACGGACGCCGGCCAGGCCATGGTGCGGATCGTGGAGAAGCCCAAGGAGCCCATTTCGCGGCTGGCCAACATCGGGCTGTACTACATCCGGGATCACGACCTGCTGTTCCGGGGAATCGAACACACCCTGGCCCAGCCCCCCGGCCCCGGGGGGGAGTTCTTCCTTACCGATGCCTTCCAGTACATGGTGGACCACGGGGCCAGAATCCTCACCGCCCCCGTCCAGGGCTGGTACGATTGCGGGAAGCCGGAGACCCTGTTGGCCACCAACGAACATCTGCTCCGGAACGGACGCGGGGGGGTGGCCCCGTCGGCTTTCCTGGAGGGAGCCCGCCTCCACGAGCCGGTGCGGATCGAAGAGGGGGCCCGGGTGGAGGACAGCACCCTGGGGCCCAATGTGACGGTGGAGGCAGGCGCCCGCATCCGGGGTTCCTCCATCCGTAACAGCCTCATCGGGCCGGGGGCGGTGGTGGAGGGCTGCGTCCTCAGGGACTCCCTGGTGGGGGGGTCCGCCGTGGTGAGGACTTTCCACGGGAAGGTGAGCCTGGCCGACCACTCCTTGGTGGAGGGGTGAGCCCCTCGTGTCACAGATGTGACATGGATCTTCCGAATTCGTTACAAACGATCCCCCTGGGTTGTTACATTAGGCCTCGACTCTCAGAGGAGGCCCAAGGGAAAGGGGTCTCTTTTCTCGGCTCCACCCCTAGCCTGGACCTACGGGGGTCTTCATGAGCACGGCATCCCATCCGACAGCTCCTCGCCCGGCTTCGGCGGTCTCTTCCCCCCCCCGCCCTTCTATCCGCGCGGCAGCGCGGGTCTTGGTGGTGGAAGACGAGCCGGACATCGCGGCCCTCATCGCCTACCAGCTGACCCGGGAGGGATACCGGGTGGAGACCGCCCATTCGGGCGTGGACGCCCTGGCGGCGGTCGCGAGGGAAATCCCCGATCTCGTGGTGCTGGACCGGATGCTCCCCGGGATCTCCGGCGACGAGGTCCTGCAGTCCCTCCGCAAGGACCCCGTCACCCGGTCCATTCCCATCCTCATCCTCACGGCCAAACGGGAGCAGGAGGAGCGGATCCGGGGTCTGGAGCTGGGGGCCGACGACTACCTCACCAAACCCTTCAGCCCCCGGGAGTTGGTCCTCCGGGTCCAGGCCATCCTTCGGCGGGTTCAGGAACCGGCTCCGGAGAGCGGGGGACGGTCCCTCCGGGCGGGGCCCCTTACGGTGGACCTGTCTTCCCACCGGGTTCTGCTGGACGGCGAGGAGATCCACCTGACCCCCACCGAGTTTCGCCTGCTGGAGCGGCTCCTGGAGCGGAGGGGAAGGACCCAGAGCCGGAAACAGCTTTTGGAAAGGGTGTGGAGCCTCGATGCCCAGGTGGCCCAGCGGCTGCAGACCCGGACCGTGGACATGCACATCCGCCGGCTCCGGGCCAAGCTGGGACCTGTGGGGGAGTGGATCGAGACGGTGAGGGGGTTCGGCTACCGGTTCCGGGTCCCCGGCGAGGAGGTGTGAGGAGGGGCCCCTCGATGCAAGGGGAAGGGACGTTGGCGTGCGTCTTTCCCTGAGGTTCAGCCTTTTCGGAGCCTTCGCCCTGCTCGTCCTGGTTCTGGCGGGGTTCCAACTCTGGATCGGAAACGGAAGCCTCAGGGAAGAACTGGAGGCTCTGCTGGTCCGGGAACTCCGGAGGGAGCTGGAGCTGGCCCCGGCTCTCCTCGAGGAGGTCTCCGCCGTCCAGGGAGAGCTTGCCCCCGACTCCCTGGCCCGGGCCTTGTCCCTCCGGTTGGGCTACCCGGTGACCCTGTTCGATGCCGAAGGCCGGGTGGTGGGGGCGTCGGCCCATCTCCCGTTCCAGCTCAAGGGGTTGGCGGCGGGTTCCGACAGCCCCGAGGTGGAGGCCGCCCTGAAGGGCGGCATGGGGTTTTCCCGAAGGCGAGGCACAGGGGAAGTGGAACTTCGCCTCTTTGCCGCCTCCCCCGTGGAGTTTCCCTGGGGGCGGGGGGTCCTTCAGGTGGCAGCCCCTTTGGATGAAATCAACCGGGCCGTCGGGCGCCACACCCAGCGCATCCTGGCCCTGACCCTGCTTTCCCTGCTCCTGGCCGCGGGGCTGACCTGGGCGATGGCGGGGGGTATCATCCGTCCCCTGCGGGTCATGGCCCGGCAAGCCCGGGGGGTGCTGGCGGGGAAGAGCCTGCGCCGACCGCCCCCTTCCGGCGGATTCTTGGAATTGGAGGAGGTGGCGACCGCCTTCCACCGCCTCACCGAGGAACTCCAGGAGCGGAGCCGAGGCCTGGAGAAGGAGCGGGACGAAGTCCAATCCCTCATCGACTGTATGGGCGAGGCGGTCCTGGCCCTCACTGCCGACCGCAAGGTGCTCCGGGCCAATCGGGCCGCCCTCGAACTCCTGGACATCGCGGGGCCGGTGAGCTTGGTCCCGGCGGGAGCCCTGGTCCGGCAGCCGGAACTGCGGAAGCTCCTGGAGGAGGCGGTGGAGCGGCCCTTCATGGCCCGCCAGGTGGCGGTGGGGGAGCGCCAGCTCCTGGTCTCGGCCCGGCCGGTGGAAGGGGGAGGGGCGGTGGTGACGCTCCTGGATGTGTCGGAACTCCGCCGACTGGAGGCGGTCCGCAAGGACTTCGTGGCCAACGCCTCCCACGAGTTGAAAACCCCTCTCACGGCCTTGCGGGGATACGCCGAGACCCTTCTGGAAGACGACGTCCCCGCCGACATGCGCCTGAGCTTTCTCATCGCCATCCGCGACAACGCCCTCCGGCTTCAGCGTCTGGTGGATGACCTCCTGGACCTTTCCCGCCTGGAGTCCGGCGGGTGGGTGGCCCGCCCCGAGGAGGTGGAGGTGGAATCGGTGGTGGCCGAGCTGTTCGGACAGTTCTCGGCCCTGGCCCGGGAGCGGGGGGTGGCGTTGTCTGTGGAGGGGGAGGCCACGGTGCTGGCCGACCCCCAAGGGCTGGAGCAGATCCTCAAGAACCTTCTGGACAACGCCATCCGTTATACGCCCCGGGGGGGGCAGGTCGTGGTGGAGATCCGGAGGGCCGACGACCGGGCGGTGGTGGCCGTGAAGGATACCGGCATCGGGATCCCCTCGGCGTCTTTGCCCCGGATTTTCGAGCGGTTCTACCGGGTGGACCCGGCCCGCTCCCGGGCGGAGGGGGGAACCGGCTTGGGTTTGGCCATCGTCCGCCATCTGGTGACGGCCATGGGGGGCGAGGTGTGGGCCGAGAGCGAACTGGGGAAGGGGACCACCTTGACCTTTACCCTTCCCCTGGCACCGGCGGGGAGGGTGGGGTGAGGCGGCCCGGAGCGGGGCGGAGGCTCCGGCGGTTGGCCTGGCTTGCCCTCGCCCCCTTGGCCGGCTGGGGCTGCGGGGAGGGGGCGTGGGGGCGGCCCCAACTGGTCCTGGACGGATCCTCCACGGTCTATCCGTTGGCGGAGGCGGTGGCCGAGGAGTTCCAGCGGGAGAACCCCCGGGTCATGGTCACCCTGGGAAGGCGGGGCACCGGCGGGGGGATGGAACAGTTCTGCCGAGGGCTCGCGGATGTGGTGACCGCGTCCCGGACCCTGCGGAGCACCGAGGTGGCATTCTGCCGGGAGCGGGGGGTGGAGTTCCTGGAGTTTCCCCTGGCCTTGGACGGCCTGGTGGTGGCGGTCCACCCCTCCAACGGGCTGGTGGATTGCCTTTCGGTGGAGGAGCTCCGGAAAATCTGGCGCCCCGGTAGTCCGGTGCGGACCTGGCGGGATGTGCGGCCGGAACTCCCCCCCCAGCCCATCCGCCTCTACGCCCCCGGCACCGACTCGGGAACCTTCGACTTCTTCACCGCCGCCGTGGTGGGCGCGGTGGGTGCCAGCCGCACCGACTATCAGGCCAGCGAGGACGACTACGTCCTGGCGCGGGGGGTGGCGGGAGATCCCTACTCCCTGGGCTATTTCGGTCGGAGCTACCTGCGTGGGTTGGAGCCGAGGCTGAAACTCCTGGCGGTGGACGGCGGGGGCGGCTGCGTGTACCCTGAGCCTCCGGAGATCCGGGAAGGCCGTTACGCCCCTTTGGCCCGGACCCTGTACCTCTACGTGTCCAAATCAGCCCTCCGGCGGCGCGAGGTGGAAAGGTTCGTGGATTTCTTCCTGCGGGAAGGACCTGAGTTGGCCCAGGAGGTGGGATTGGTTCCCCTTCCCGACTCGGCCTACGTCCTGGGCAGGCTGCGCCTCCAGCACGAGACCTCCGGGTTCGGGGGCGGAGGAAGAGAGGAGTGATGGTAGGGCCGGCGGGGCGGGGGAAGAGGAACCCGGCGAGGTGGACAGGGGTCCTCGGCAACCTCTGCGCGGCCACGTGGCTGTTGGTCCTAGGGGGGGTGATCGTGTTCCTGGGGGTGGGGGTCTGGCGGTTCTTCTCCCAGGTTCCCCTGTGGGAGTTCTTCTCCGAGACCCGATGGACCCCCCTGTTCGAAGAGAAGCGCTTCGGGGTCCTTCCCCTCCTGGCGGGTTCCGTTCTGGTGATGGCCGGGGCGGGACTCTTGGCCCTTCCGGTGGGGCTCCTGGCCGGTCTGTTCTGGGGCGAGCTGGCCCCCGACCGCCTGGCCCGGAAGCTCCGGATCGTCCTGCTCCTGGCGACCCAGATCCCCGCGGTGGCCTACGGCTATTTCGCCCTCACCTTCCTCACCCCAATTCTCCGGAGCCTTTTTCCCGCAGCCGGGATCTACAACGGGGCCTCCGCCACCCTGGCGGTGGCCGCCATGATCCTGCCGTCGGTGTCTTTGTGGTGCGGAGAAGCCTTCCGGGGAGTTCCCCAGGAGGTGCGGCGGGCCGCTCAAGCCCTGGGGGCGCCCCGGGCAACCCTGGCCTTGCGGGTGGTTCTTCCCGCCGCCCGCAAGGGGGTGGCTGCGGCTTTCCTGTTGGCTCTGAGCAGGGCCTTCGGCGAGAGTATGGTGGTGGCCATGGCCGCAGGGGTGGCTCCCCGCCTGACCCTCAACCCCCTGGAACCCATCCAGACCCTTTCGGCCTACCTGGTCCAGGTGGGGCAGGGAGGGGTGGCGGCGGGCACGGTGGCCTACGACACCCTCGTACCGGTGGCTGTCCTCTTGGCCCTGGTGGGGGGCGCGGCAGGGTTTGCCGCGGGCCGCTGGAGGGGAGAGGAGATGGGAGGGAGGCGATGAAAGCGGAGGACCGGACCTTGGTGCTCCTTTCGTCGGCGGCGTTCGTGCTGGTCCTGGTGGGCCCGGTCTTTCTGATCCTGGATGCGTGCCGCGACGCCCTGCCTCACCTGAAGGGCGCCTTTTTTGTCGAGTACGCCTCCCGCGTTCCCTCCCGGGCCGGAATCCGGGCGCCCCTCTTCGGCACGGTTTGGCTTTTGGTTCTCACGGCGCTGCTGTCGGTTCCCCTGGCCCTGGGAACGGCCCTCTGGCTGGAGGAGTCCACCCCCCGCCGCCGGACGGCCCGTTGGCTCCAAGGGGCCATCCGGGCCTTTTCGGGTTTTCCCTCCATCGTGTTCGGGGTGCTCGGCTTCGTCGTGTTCGCCCAGGAGATGAAGCTGGGTCGGAGCCTGGCTGCGGGGGTCCTCACCCTGACGCTTTTCGTGGCGCCGGCTCTGGTCATGGAGCTCCAGCGGGCCTTCGCCTCGGTGCCGCCGGGGGTCCGGGAACAGGCACGCCTCCTGGGAGCCGGTCCCTGGGAAAGGGTCCGGCGCGTGGTGTGGCCCTTGGCCTGGCGGAGGGCGACGGCGGCGGTCCTGCGGGTTTTCGGCCGGGCTGCCGGCGCGGCAGCCCCCCTGGTACTCCTGGGGGTGCTCACCTTCCTCGCCTTCACCCCCGAGACCCTGGGCGACCCCTTCACGGTCCTTCCCCTCCAGGTCTTTGCCTGGGCCACCCGGCCCCAGGACGAGTTCCGGGGGCTGGCGGCGGCGGCGGTCCTGGTCCTTATGGCGATTTCCCTGGGCCTCCAGGCCCTGGCCCTCTGGGTGGAGGGGGGGGAAGGGCCGGGTGGGGCGGACAAGGCAAGGGGCCGCTCCGGCGGCAAGGAGCGTTCCGGGGAACTCCCCGAAGGGAGGAGGTGGGGAGAATGACAGGCGCCGGACGGGAAACCTGGGCTTGGCCGGGCCCGGAGGGCCCTGCCCTGGAGATTCGGGGCCTCACCGTGCGCCACAGGGGCCGGGTGGTGGTCAGGAACCTCTCCCTGACCGTGCCGCGGGGGGCTGTCGTGGCCCTGGTGGGACCAAAGGGGTGTGGCAAGCGGATCCTCCTCAGGTCGTTGAATCGGATGGCGCAGGAGGAAGAGGGGGTCACGGTGTCGGGGGAGGTCCTGGTGGGCGGCCGCAATCTTTTGGATGCGGGCGTGGACCCCGCCGAGGCCCGGCGGACCCTGGGGTTGGTCCTCCCCCAGGCCCCGCCTCTGCCCGGGAGCATTCTGGCCAACCTGGCCTTCGGCCCCCTGGTCCACGGCTGGACAGAGGACCTGGACCGGCGGGTGGACGAAGCCCTCAAATCGGCGGATCTCTGGGAGGAGTTCGGAGAGCGGCTGGACAGCCCGGCGGCCCAACTGGACCGGTTGGGGTTGCAGAAATTGGCCTTGGCCCGGGCCTTGGCCCTGGACCCCGCCCTCCTTCTCCTGGAGGACCCTACCCTGGGTCTGGAACCGGACGAGGCCCGCATCCTGGAGGGGCTGCTCCGGGGACTGGTGCCTCCCCGGGCGGCCCTCCTGGCCACCTCGAGCCTGCAGCAGGCGGCGCGCCTGGGCGATTATGCGGCGTTTCTCCTGGAGGGGGAACTGGTGGAATTCGGTCCCACCCCGCAGGTGTTCACCCGGCCCCGGGACGCCCGCACCGAGGCGTTCCTGACGGGGAGGGACCTGTGAGCCCCCTGCCCAAGCAACCCCGCCTCCAGGAGGAGCTGGAGATCCTTCAGGATCGGCTCCTGGCCATGGCCGGCATGGCAGAGGACCTGGTGCGACAAGGGGTGGAGGCCTTCCTGGAGAAGGACCCGGGGGCGCTGGCGGCGATGCGGGAGGCCGACGCCGTGGTGGACGAGCTGGAGATGGAGGTGGATCGGCGCTCCGTGGAACTGGTGGCCCTCCACCAGCCGGTAGCCACCGACCTCCGACGGGTGTTCGTAGCCCTGCGGGTGGCCAACGACCTGGAACGGATAGGGGACCATGCCCTGAACATCGCCAAGGCCGCCCGGCGTTTGGCGGGGCAGGGTCCCTTGCCGGAGTTTCCGGAAATGGCGGAACTGGCCCTTCTGGCGCGCCGGATGCTCCGGGACGCCCTGGGGGCCCTGGGGACGCGGGATGCGGCGAAGGCCCGGGAGGTATGTGCCCGGGACGACCGGGTGGACGAGATGCGGCGGGCGGTCTACGCCATCCTCACCGCCCGCATGCAGGCGGACCCTTCGGCCATTGCCGCCTCCATGGAGTTCCTGAGGGTGTCCCAACAATTGGAGCGCATCGGGGATCTCTCCACCAACATTGCCGAAGAGGTGGTCTTCCTGGTGGAGGGCAAGAGCATCAAGCACCGGGTGGAGCAGGGGGGGAAGGGGGGGAAACGGGCCGGGAAGGGGGGGGGACCGGCCGAAGGTGCCGACGGCGCCGTTCCCGGCACCGGCCGTTGACGGAAGTGTTGCTCCGGGGCGGGGGTCGTGCGTACCCTATGGGAGCGATCTACCGCCGGAGCCTTCCGGTTCCCCAGGGCCTTCCGGGCCGCCTTCCCCCTGGCCCGGGAGGCCCGGAGTCGCCGAGGTCCGTTGCCCGTGAACCCCGACCCTCGAGAGCCCCCGTCTCCCTCGGCCTCGGGCCCCCACCCGGAACCCGTGGTGGGGGTGGTGCCTTGGAGGGAGGGGAGGGAAGCGAACGGTCTTCTGGAAGCCTTGGAGACCCGGACGGAGCCCGCACCGGCCCTGAGGGTGGGGGGGATGAGGGGGAAGGTGGCCCTGGTGACCGGCGCCTCCCGGGGCTTGGGCCGGGCCATCGCCCTGGAGTTTGCCCGCGCGGGGGCCCAGGTGGCCTTCAACTTCTTGGACACCGGCCCGGAATCCTTGGAAGAAGCCGAGGAGACGGCCCGGGATCTGGCGGCCGAGGGGGTCCGGGTCTTCTGGCGGGCCTGCGACGTGCGGAGTTCCGAGGAGGTCAACCGCTTCGTCCAGGGGGTGGTGGAGGAGCTGGGGGGGCTTCACTTCCTGGTGAACAACGCCGGGGTGGGACGGGACCGGGCCCTGTGGCGCATGTCGGACGGGGACTGGAACGCGGTTCTGGACACGAATCTGCGGGGGGCCTTCTATTTCCTTCGGGCGGCGGCCCCGGTGCTCCGGGCCCAGGAATGGGGAAAGATCGTCAACGTGGCGTCGGTCCATGGCCTGGGGGCGGAGTTCGGCCTGGCCAATTATTCGGCTTCCAAGGCGGGGCTCATTGCCTTGACCCGCACTGCCGCGGTGGAGCTGGGCCCGAAGAACATCAACGTCAATGCCGTGGCCCCCGGCTATATCCGCACCACCCGTCTCACCGAGCAGGTGCCGGCGGAGATCCTGGACCGGGCGCGGGAGCGCAGTGCCCTCAAGCGCCTGGGAGATCCCCGGGATGTGGCCCAGGTGGTCCTGTTTCTCTGCTCGGAGGCTGCTCGGCACATCACCGGGGCGGTGATTCCCATCGACGGGGGCTACCTGCTGTAGAGACCTGGCCTTCCCCTTTCGGTCCGAGGCAGATCCATGCTGGCTGTACTGCTCCTTGGCGGGGTTGTTCTGTTCGTTCTGGCGTACCGCTTCTACGGGGGATGGATTGCGGCTAAGCTAGGCCTGGACGATCGCCGGGCCGTGCCGTCGGAGTATCTGTTCGACGGCATGGACTATGTTCCTGCCCGCACGGCGGTCCTGTTCGGCCACCATTTCAGCTCCATCGCCGGGGCGGGCCCCATCGTGGGTCCCATTCTGGCGGGGCTGTTCTTCGGCTGGGGCCCGGTGGTCCTCTGGATCGTCCTCGGCTCGATCCTGGTGGGGGGGGTTCACGACTTCGGTTCCATGGTGGCCTCCATCCGGCACAAGGCCCGCTCGGTGGCCGAGCTGGCCAGGGACTACATGAGCCCGGTGGCTTTCCGCCTGTTCCTGGCCTTCATCTGGCTCACCATGGTCTACATCATCGTCGTGTTCGTGGACCTTACGGCCACCAGCTTTCTGGACGCCCGGGACGCGGCGGGTCGGGAGACGGCCCAGGGGACGGGGGTGGCGGTGGCGGCGGGCCTCTTCCTGATCCTGGCCATCGTGCTGGGGGTGCTGAACGCCCGCACCCGCGTGCCCATCTGGGCGTCCACCCTGGTCTTGGTCCCTCTCCTCTTCGGGGCGGTGGCCTTCGCCTCCACCATCCATTCCGACGGGAGCTACATCCCCGCCTTCTTCGCCGACCCCAAGCATTTCTGGATCTGGATCCTGTTGGCCTACGCCCTGGTGGCCTCGGTGACCCCCGTGTGGATCCTCCTGCAGCCCCGGGACTATCTGTCATCGTTCCTCCTCTACGCCACGGTCCTGGGGGGCGGGTTGGGGATCCTGGTGGGGAGCGCCCAGGGTGGCCTCCAGGTGACGTGGCCGGCGGTGGTGAGCCCCTCCGATCCGGTGTTTCAGGAGGTGGCCCGACTGGGCCCCCTGTTCCCGGTTCTGTTCGTCACCGTAGCCTGCGGGGCCTGCAGTGGTTTCCATTCCATCGTTTCGTCGGGGACCACCGCCAAACAGCTCCGTTGCGAGACCGACGCCCGGCGCATCGGGTACGGGGGGATGCTGGTGGAGGGGGTCGTGGCCCTCATCGCCCTGGCCACGGTCATGGGGCTGACCTTCGACGCCGCCACCCTGCGGCGGGATCCCGTGGGCCTCTATTCCATGGGAATCGGTCGGTTCATGAACGCTTGGGGACTTCCCTTGCGGCTCGGAACCATGCTGGGCCTCCTGGCCCTTTCCACGTTCCTTCTCACCACCCTGGATACCTGTACCCGCCTGGCCCGCTATGTCCTCCAGGAGTTCCTGGGCTGGGACAACCGCATCCCCCGGAACCGCTGGCTGGCTACCCTCCTGACCTTGGTGCTTCCGGCCATTCTGGTCTTCCTCACCTACACCACCCCCACAGGGCAGCGGATTCCTGTCTGGCGTGCGGTCTGGCCGGTCTTCGGAGCCACGAATCAGCTCTTGGCGGGACTGGCCCTGTTGGCTGTCACCGTATGGCTCAAACGTACGGGCCGTCCGTGGCTGTTCGTGGGCCTTCCCATGGTTTTCATGGTGAGCATGACCCTTTCGGCCACCTTCCTCTTCCTCCGCTCCCCGGCCACCGCCACCCCGGTTCGGGTCATCTCCACCCTTCTCTTCGCCCTGGGGATCCTCATGGTGGTGGAGGCGGTGCGGGCGCTCCGACACCCCAACGTTCCTCCCGAGCCGGCGGTCTGGAAGGAGGGGGTGGAGGCGCCGGCCCGGGCGTAAGGGTTGGAGTCCGGCTGCAAGCGCTCGGAGCCGGAAGGCCGGACCCCGGCCGGGTCCGGAGGGTTTCCGTTCCGGAAGGTCCTCCGGAAAGGCGAGGCCCCGTCGGGCCGCCGGCAGAGGCCGACGCGGCCCTGAGCCTTGCCCTGGAGGGACGTCCCTTCTTTCTTTCTGGCGGCCCTTCGGGGCGGGCACGCCGGTGGGCCCGTCCGGACGGTACCGGTTCTTGGTGTTCGGTCAGGAGGAAACCGTGACAAGACAACCTCGGCCACCCTCGGGCGGACGGATCCGAATCGGGCGGAGACGGCTTTCCCCGGTCCTTCTCGGGGCCGGTTTGGGAGCCCTTCTCCTGGGAGGGGTCGCCTGTTCAGGCAACGCCGGAAAGCGCCCCGCCCTTCTGCCGGCGGCGATCCCCGAGGACCCGGAGGAGCCCCTGGGGGAGTTTCCCACCGAGCCGGTGCGGGCCCCCCACGCCATGGTGGTGTCGGCCAACGCCCTGGCCAGCCAGGTGGGGCTGGAGGTTCTGAAGGCCGGGGGAAACGCCGTGGACGCCGCCGTGGCCACCGCCTTCGCCCTGGCGGTGGTCCATCCCACGGCGGGCAACATCGGGGGGGGCGGGTTCATGCTGATCCGTTTCCCCGACGGCAACGCCACCACCATCGACTTCCGGGAGAAGGCCCCCCTGGCTGCCCATCCCGAGATGTTCCTGGACGAGAACGGGCGGTATTCCCCCGAGCGGCACCGCAACAGCCACCTGGCGGTGGGCGTTCCCGGAACGGTGGCGGGTCTGGCTTTGGCCCACCGCAAGTACGGGCGGACCCCGTGGGCAGAACTGGTGGACCCGTCCATCCGGCTGGCTGAGAACGGGTTCGTCCTCAGCGAGGCCCTGGCCCGCTCCCTGCGGAGCGTCCTCCGCTCCATGGAGCGGTATCCGGCCAGCCTGGCGGTGTTTTCCAAGAACGGGGTTCCGTACCAAGCCGGAGAGGTTTGGCGCCAGCCCGACCTGGCCCGCACCCTTCGGCGGATCCGGGACCACCAGGAGAGGGATTTCTACGCCGGGGAGACGGCCCGTCTGTTGGTGGCGGAAATGGAGCGGGGTGGTGGGCTCATCACCCTGGAGGACCTGGCCCGCTACGAGGCCGTAGAACGTCCGCCCATCGTGGGGAACTTCCGGGGATACGGCATCATCAGCATGGGCCCGCCGAGTTCCGGCGGCATCACCCTGATCCAGATGCTGAACATCCTGGAGGGTTTCCTCCTCACCTACGGGCACAATCAACCCCAGACGGTACACTTCATGGTGGAGGCCATGCGGCGGGCCTACCGGGATCGGGCCCGGTATCTGGCCGACACCGACCACTATCCCGTGCCGGTGGAACTCCTGGTGAGCAAGATCTACGGTGCCGATCTCCGGAGGGAGATCGATCCCGACCGAGCTTCGCCCTCGTCTCCGGAGGACGTGCGTCTTCCGGAAGAAAGCCCCGAAACCACCCATTTCTCCGTGGTGGACTCCGAGGGGATGGCGGTGGCGGTCACCTACACCCTGGAGGCGGGTTACGGATCGAAGATCGTAGTGCCCGGTGCCGGTTTCCTGCTGAACAACGAAATGGGGGACTTCAACCCGGCCCCGGGGATGACCGACGAGGAAGGCAACATCGGGACCGAGCCGAACCTGGCCCGACCGGGCCAGCGGATGCTCTCCAGCATGACCCCCACCATGGTCACCTGGGAAGGAAAGCTCTTGGCCGTCACGGGAAGCCCCGGGGGCAGGACCATCATCAACACCGTCTTGCAGGTGATCCTGAACCTGGTGGATCACCGGATGAACGTTCAGCAAGCCGTGAATGCCCGGCGTTTCCACCACCAATGGCTGCCCGACGTGATTCAAGGGGAGGAGGGCGCCTTCACCCCCGAAACCGTGGCGGCTTTGGAAGCCATGGGACACCGGGTACGGATGCGGGGTACCCAAGGCAGGGCCCACACCATCATGATTGACCCCCTCACCGGAGATCGGCTGGGGGCGCCGGATTACCGAGACCGGGATGCGGGGGCCCGAGGGTATTGAACACGGCGCCGGCGGGGAGGGGGGGCGGCGCGGGGTGGGGCGCCCTGGGGGTCCCACCCCCTCGAAGGCAGGCAAGGAACCAGGACAGGCGGGGGTGGGATCTGGACGAGGAACCCCCGCACTTCGGGGAACCATAGGGATGGCGAAGCATTCGGACGAGCACTGGAGACGGATCCTGACCCCCGAGCAGTATCGCATCACCCGGGAGAAGGGCACGGAACGGGCCTTCACCGGCGAGTACTGGAACACGAAGGAGAAGGGTACCTACCGCTGTGTGTGCTGTGGGGCGGCGCTGTTCCGGTCCGAAGCCAAGTACGATTCGGGAACCGGTTGGCCGAGCTTCACCGCACCGGTGGCGCCCGAGGCGGTGCGGGAAGTCCCGGACGCCAGCTTGTTCCACCCCCCCTGGGGATTGACCCTGAGGACGGAGGTCATCTGCGCGGCCTGCGACGCCCACCTGGGGCACGTCTTTCCGGACGGGCCGCCCCCCACGGGATTGAGGTACTGCATCAACTCGGCGGCCCTGAGGCTGGAGCGGGACGCCCAGGAGGGGGGGTGAAGGGGCTTTCCTGCCGGCTCCTTCCGGCGGCCCCGGCGGCCGGCTGCGGGGCCGGAGGCCGGGCGGGGAGGCGAACCCTCCCCTTGGGGCCGGCCCTCCGGCGCGGGGTTTGCTTGGGTTTGGCGTTCTCGGGTGTTTTGGCCTGCTCGGCGAGGACGGCGCCGCCCGCTCCGGGACAAAGCCGCGGGACGGTGCCGGACCTCCGGGGGCGGAGCGTGCTCGTCCTTCCCATCCAGCGGCTTCCCGCCCTGTCTC
>JAUQOX010000047.1 GCA_030550695.1 Gemmatimonadota bacterium
GGGATGGGGCTCCCTTCGCTCGCCCGTCTCCGGGCCCCGGCTCTGCCGGGGCCCTCCGGCTCGAACCCCGGTTCGAACCCCTCGCGCGCCAACCCCCCGAAAAAAAAGGCCCCCCGGCTCCAATAGCCGGAAGGCCACCAGAAGCCTCACGGAGCGCGAGGGATTCGAACCCCCAAGCCCTTTCGGGCGCTCGCTTTCGAGGCGAGTGCATTACCATTCTGCCAGCGCTCCCATGGATGTCGGCGGGCCTCCTCGGCGTGGGAGCGTCGAGGCCGCTCCCCATGCGTACCCCCCGAGGTGAGGGAGAACGGCCCCCTCCGCCGGCGTTGGACCCCCAAGGCTCGATCCCGCCAATCGGGGCGCCCGGATGGAGCTCGGCCGCCTCCGGCCGGCCTCGCTCGTCTCGGGGTACCCCCCCCGGGTCGTCCCGAACCTTCAGGACCCCTCGGCTTGAACCTCCGGTTCAAACCCGGGCGCAAACCCCAAGGCTCGATCCCGCCAATCGGGGCGCCCGGATTTGAACCGGGGACCTCTGCGTCCCGAACGCAGCGCTCTACCGGACTGAGCCACGCCCCGAAACGAACAACCCCGCCGGGCGGGGCTGGGAGAAGGAGGGTTCGGGTACCGTGAGCGTCCGCCCCCGGAGGCTCACCCGACACCCCAGGCCAGGGGGAACCAGAACCCCCAGACTCCCCCCTCTGACACGGACGGGGTGGGATTCGAACCCACGAGGCAGTTTTGCTGCCCACACGCTCTCCAGGCGTGCGCCTTAAGCCACTCGGCCACCCGTCCAAGCGCGGCAACTCGTCGCCTCGCCACGCAACGGTGCACAAACCACCCGCAAGCCGGATGGAATCCCCCCCTTCAGACGGAGTGGGGAGGACCTCGCCCTTCCGCTGGCCTCGCCTGGCCCCCCCCTCCCCGCGGCCCGGGCTGAGCGCCCTCCCCTCGCCGAGGAGCGCCGTGGGTTCTCATCCCAAAAAACAACCGGATGGTCCACCGACGGAGGGAGTGGGATTCGAACCCACGCGGGCCTTTTGGGCCCAACGCCTTAGCAGGGCGCCGCCTTAAGCCACTCGGCCATCCCTCCCCGACAAAAACCCCGGCCCGGCAGGAAGGACCAGGGCCTTTCAGTTGCCCCGCCTGGGCTCGAACCAGGACTCTTCTGATCCAGAGTCAGACGTGTTGCCAGTTACACCACGGGGCATCCCCAACAAGCATAACGGTTTCTCCCCGTTCCGACACCCTTTTCCCTCCTCCCCCTTCCTGCCGGGGCCCCAGAGCCACCTGTCGGATTCGAACCGACGACCCCGTCATTACGAGTGACGTGCTCTACCAGCTGAGCTAAGGTGGCAGCCCAGTGGAGCCGAGGGGATTCGAACCCCTGACCTCTTGAGTGCGATTCAAGCGCTCTCCCAACTGAGCTACGGCCCCAGCTCATGGGCGCGAGAGGACTCGAACCTCTGGCCTCTACGATGTCAACGTAGCGCTCTAACCAACTGAGCTACGCGCCCGCTCCATCCTCCGACTCGCTCTGGAAGACCGCGCCCGAACACGCGCCCGGGAGGACTCGAACCCCCAACCTCTTGATCCGTAGTCAAGCACTCTATCCAGTTGAGCTACGGGCGCTTCCAACAGAGTGCCCACGACAGGACTCGAACCTGTACGCCGTAACCGGCACTGGTCCCTCAAACCAGCCTGTCTACCAATTCCAGCACGTGGGCCCTTTCAAGACCTGGGTTCCCCGGGGGGCCCCGGAGAAGGGTCGGAGGATCCGATTGCACCGATGGACGTGGTGCCTCCGATCCGGATGCTCGAGGAGGGACTCGAACCCTCACGGGGTTACCCCCACAGGATCCTGAATCCTGCGCGTCTGCCAATTCCGCCACCCGAGCCCGGGGAGCGTTTCCGGCCGGCGGGTGGGGATCACCCTACCCGACCTCGGTCGATAGTCCCCAGTGGAGCCGAGGGGAGTCGAACCCCTGACCTCTTGAATGCCATTCAAGCGCTCTCCCAACTGAGCTACGGCCCCAACGCCCCAAGAAAAAGCTTACCCGGGAGTTTCAATCAGCGAAGCGGGGCTGACGGGACTCGAACCCGCGGCCTCCGGTGTGACAGACCGGCACTCTAACCGACTGAGCTACAGCCCCTAGGTCGCAGAACCTGCCGGTTCCAGACGTTACCACCCATGCCCCCAGGGAGAATCGAACTCCCCTCTCCACCTTGAAAGAGTGGTGTCCTAACCGATAGACGATGGGGGCCGTTTCGTCAAAGGGAAGACCCCTGCCCTTCGTCGCACGGCTCGGGTCCGGTCCACCCTCGACAGGCCCGGAGGGACTCGAACCCCCAACCCCCGGTTTTGGAGACCGGTGCTCTACCAGTTGAGCTACGGACCTTCGCCTTCCTTTGCCTCCCCGGGATGCGCCGCACTCCAATGGCCAGGGACGGAATCGAACCGCCGACACCGCGGTTTTCAGCCGCGTGCTCTACCAACTGAGCTACCTGGCCTGACACCGCCTGTACATCCAAAGACGGGAAACGCCGCCCGAGGCGGCGTTGGCGCGTCATAGCGGGGGCAGGATTTGAACCTGCGACCTTCGGGTTATGAGCCCGACGAGCTACCTGGCTGCTCCACCCCGCATCAGCACGACTAACATACCCCAAGCCGTCGAGAGGGTCAACCCTCCAGGGCGGTTTCCCGGCCTTGACGGAACCCGGCCGAGCGCACGAAGTTACGAGTCCCTCGAGGGTGGGGGCCGTCTTCCCGCCGGTGGGCAGGGCGGCCGTAGGAGCCACCGCCGAGGCCGAGCTCCTGGAAATCCAGGAGGCATCCGCGGTACCCACGGGACGTGGCGCAGCCCGGTAGCGCACCTGAATGGGGTTCAGGGGGTCGCCGGTTCAAATCCGGCCGTCCCGATCTTCAGGGGGCCCCATCGCCGTCAGGCGATGGGGCCTTGGTGCTCTCCGGGATCCCTCGCCGGTCGGCAGCTGCGGGGGAAGGGCCTGATGAAAGGCCACACCTTAACGGAAGCTTCGGTCTACGTGTCCCCTTGCACAGACCTGCCCCGCCATGCCCGAGGCTCTCTGCCGGCCTCTGCCAACCGGCGAGCCCCCCGGGCGCACGTCGGTGCTCAGCGTCTTCTTGTGGAAAGCCATCTCCGAGAACAGGAAGGGTGAAGACCATGACGAGGAAGATCCTGCGGAACCCCGGGGGCCTGGTGTGGCTCATGCTCCTCACCGCACCGCTGACCGTAGGGGCCCAACAGCAGGGCCAGCGCTACGAAGTGGGGAGGGCTCGGCCACCCCTCGATCCAGGGAAGGAAATGGTGGACCTATCCCTGGAACAGGCCGTAAACCGGGCCTTGGAACGGAACCTGAACCTTCAGAGTGCCCGCCTGAGCCCCCAGATCCAGCAGTATGCCCTCCGGATTGCCCGGGCAGCCTTCGAGCCCACCTTCACCACCAGCGTGGGCTACAACAACTCCAGCACCCAGTCCACCAGCCAGTTGGATGGAGGGGCCCGGGTCACCACAAAAAGGAACAACTGGAACACCTCTCTGAGTCAGCCCCTGCAGTGGTATGGGGCCAGGTTCAGCGCCAACCTCAACAACAGTCGCACCGAGACGGACAACACCTTCACCACGCGGAATCCCAGCTACTCGACGGCCCTGAACTTGAGCTTCACCCAGCCCCTCCTGGCCGGCTTCAAGACCGACAACCAGCGCACGGCCCTACAGACCCAGGAAATCCAAGCGGAGATCGCCGACCTGCAGCTGGCCACCCAGGTGGCCAATGTGGCGAACCAGGTTCGCTCTTCCTACTGGGCTTTGCGGGCTGCCATCGAGCAAATCGAGATCCAACGGCGAAGCCTGGAACAGGCTCGGGAGCTCCTCCGCCAGAACCAGGTCCGGGTCCAGCTGGGGACGATGTCCGAGGTACAGGTGGTTCAGGCGGAATCTCAGGTGGCCAACGCAGAACAGGCCCTCCTGAACGCGGAGATCCAATGGCGAAGCCAAGAGCTCGCGTTCAAAAGTCTCCTGGTGGCCGGCCCCGACGATCCCCTCTTCCACGCCACCATCAACCCGGTGGATCTCCCCCAGGTCACCGAGCCCAAGGTGGACATCGAGGCCGCCATTGCCACGGCCCTGGAGCAACGGAGTGACCTCCGTCAGCAGCGCCGGCAGCTCCACATCACCGACCTGAATCTGGCGGTGACCCAGAACAACGTCCTGCCCAACCTGAACCTCACGGCCAGCTATTCCTTGCAGGGGGTGGGAGGGAACCTCTATCAACGGCAGGGCCTGGGGGGCGACCCGATCCTGGTGGAGCCCGGCGGCTATAGGGACGCCCTGAGGGCCCTCTGGGACCGGGACACCCCCGCCTGGAACATTTCCCTGAACTTCTCCTATCCCATCGGCAACCAGGCGGCCAAAGCCAACCTCGAGAGGGCCCGCTTGCAGCGGCGCCAAGCGGAGTTGGCTCTGGCAGCCCAGGAGATGTCCGTGGTCACCGAGGTGACCAACGCCGGCCTCGCGGTCAACAACACCTACCTCCAGCTCCAGGCTGCCCGCCGAGCCCGGGAGGTGGCGGAGCGGAACGCCGAGGTGGAAATGGCTCGATTCAACGCCGGCGCTTCCACGAACTATCAGGTGGCGCAAGCCCAAAACAACCTTACCTCGGCGCTCCTCTCCGAACTTCGCGCGGTGATCAACCACGTGAACGCCATGGCCGAGTTCGAGAGAGTTCAGAGGGTCGGAAGATGAGCGGTGGAGCAGCCCTTCGACCCTAGGGGGCCGACATGGGCCTCGATCGGGGTCGCCCTGACGGCTGGGGCGGCCCCGAGTTTTTTTGCCTTCGGCCCGGTCCAGGTCCTCCCCGATTTCGCCAGGGCTCAGGCACGGCCCAGCCCGGTTTCGGTCCCGCCGTCCCCCCGTAGGGACAGAGCCCCCTCCCAAGCCCCTTCTTCCTGGCCTGTCCTATCCCCATTCGCGCCGGGAGCTTTTCTTCCCTAGAATTCCTCGGAGGCCATCACCCTGGCCGTCGAGCTTCGGGGGATCCGTCACCTCCTTTCAGGACGAGGCAGGCGATGAAACCGGTTCTGCTCTTCCTTCTCCTCCTCCTGGGTGCCTTCTCTTCGGCTACGGCCCAGGCCCGGCCCGGTGCTTTTTCACCGCCTCAGATATCTCCCCAGGCGGTGGACGAGATCTTCCGGCCTTTCGACAACACCCGAAGCCCGGGGTGCGCCGTGGCGGTGGGCCACAGGGGAAACACTTTGCTGACCCGAGCCTACGGGATGGCGGACTTGGAACATGGTGCCGTCAACACCCCGCAAACGGTTTTCGAGCCCGGATCCGTCACGAAACAGGTCACGGCTGCCGCCGCCGTCCTTCTCGCGTTGGATGGGAAGATCTCTCTGGAGGACGACATCCGGATCTACTTGCCCGAGGTTCCGGACTACGGTGCGACCATCACCGTGCGGCATCTGTTGAACCACACCAGCGGACTGCGGGACTGGGGGTCGGTGGCAGGGATCGAAGGCTGGCCTCGAACCAGGCGCGTCCATACCCACCTCCACGTTCTGGACATCGTGAGCCGGCAAAAGGCTCTGAACTATCCCCCTGGCGAGTTCTACTCCTACACAAACACCGGTTACAACCTGCTGGCCATTCTCGTGGAGCGGGTCAGCGGCAAGAGCCTGGCGGAGTTCACCCGGGAAAGGATCTTCGAGCCTCTCGGAATGACCCGAACAGGATGGCGTGACGACTTCCAACGGGTGGTCCGAGGTCGCGCCGTAGCCTACGGTCTGCGCCAGGGGGGGGAGTGGGTGACCCTCATGCCCTTCGAGAACGTCTACGGGAACGGCGGACTCCTGACCACGGTCGAGGATCTTCTCCGCTTCACCTGGAACCTCGACACGGGGCAGGTGGGAGGGCGCCGCTTCCTTGAGGAAATGCACCGACAGGGCGTCCTGAACTCCGGTGAGGTCATCTCCTACGCCAGCGGTCTGCAGATCGGCACCTACAAAGGGCTCCCGGTGGTGGAGCACAGCGGATCCACGGCGGGTTATCGGGGACACCTGGCCCGGTTCCCTGAACAGGGGCTGGCCTTGGCGGTCCTATGCAACGCCTCCACCGCCAATGCCGGCGGCCTCCTCTTTCAGGTCGCCGACCTCTACCTGGGCCAGGCCCTGCGGGAGCAGGAGCCGCCCCCGCCGCCGGGCGTGGTGGTCCTCCGGCCCGAGGAGCTCCAGGCTCTGGCGGGAACCTACCGGGATCTCCGCACAGGCGCGGCGGTGCAGATCTCCGTCAGGGAGGGTGGGCTCTGGACCCAGGGCCGGCTGTTCCTGCCGTTGGGAGGCGGCCGGTTCGCCTCGGCAGGTGGAGGGGGATCCCTGATGTTCGACAGGCCGGGACGTGAAGGCGGGCGACCTTCTGCGGTCCTCAGCACCCCCGGACAGCCGGGGGTCCGGTTGGAGCCCGTCGAGCCCTTCCCCCCGGGGTTCACCGAATGGCAGGCATACGTTGGCATCTACCTCAGCGACGAGGCCGAAGCCACCTACCGGGTGGTGGCGGAGGAGGGGGGCCTGGTGCTCCGAGACCGCTGGGGGCAAGGAACCCCCCTCCGCCCCCTGTACCCCGATGCCTTTGCCGGCGGAGGGGTGACGTACGTTTTCCGCCGTGACGACATGGGGAACGTGGTGGCAATGAGCTGGAGCGAGAGCCGGGTATGGGATCTCCGATTTCGAAGGGTGGGAGAAGTTCGTTGAGCCTTCGGCCGAGGAGCGCCAGGACGGGATTCCGACCCTCTGCCGCGATCCCGCCCCATGACTGAGATGCTGATCTGGGGCCTTCTGGCCCTGGCGTTGCTTCAAGTCGGGCTCCTCCTGTTGCTGGTCTTCCGCCCTCCGTCCTCCTTGAGGGAGGGAATCCGGAGGGCGGTAGAAGGGGATCTTCGGGAAGGTCGCCGGGAGACCGCCGAGGCCGCCCGGAATCTTCGGGAGGAGGTCCTTGCCAGCCTGCAGAGGGTGGGTGACCTGTTGGCCAACACCCAGGACAAGGCCGCCCGCCTCCAGCAGGACCAGTTCGACCGCTTCTCCACCCAGATGAGAGACGCAGCGGAGGCGAACGCTCGGGCTCTCGAGCAGATTCGGGCCACCCTGGACGCCCGGGTCCGGGAGCTGCAGGCCCAGAACGAAGCCAAGCTGGAGGAGATGCGCCGTACCGTGGACGAGCGTCTCCACGGCACCCTCGAACGACGCTTGGGGGAGTCTTTCCGCCTGGTGAGCGAGCGGCTGGAAAGCGTCCAACGGGGGCTCGGGGAGATGCAGGAGCTGGCGGCCGGGGTGGGCGACCTGAAGCGGGTCCTCACCAACGTCAAAGCCAGAGGAACCTGGGCGGAAGTCCAGTTGGGAGGCATCCTGGAACAGTTCTTGGCGCCGGACCAATACGCCCGCAACGTCGAAACCAAGAAAGGCTCCGGGGCCCGGGTGGAGTTCGCCGTGAAGCTTCCGGGGCGTTCGGACGACCCCTCGGCCGTGGTCTGGCTCCCGGTGGATTCGAAGTTCCCCCAAGAGGACTACCTCCGTCTCCAAGAGGCGGCGGAAGAGGGAGATTCGGAAGGCCTGCAGCGGGCCTCCGAGGCTCTGGCCCGTACCCTGAAGGCCGAGGCCCAGAAGATCGGCGAGAAATACTTGGACCCCCCGGCCACCACCGATTTCGCCATCCTCTTTTTGGCCACCGAGGGCCTCTACGCCGAGGTGCTCCGGCAGCCCGGACTGGCCTCGGAGCTCCAGCACCGCCACCGGATCCTGGTGGCCGGTCCCACCACCCTCGCGGCCATCCTGTCGAGCCTGCGCATGGGATTTCAAACCCTGGCCATCGAAAAAAGGGCCTCGGAGGTTTGGGAGGTCCTACGGGCGGTGAAAACCGAGTTCTCCAAGTTCGGCGAGGTCCTGGACCAGCTGAAGAAACAACTGCAGACGGTCTCCAACACCGTGGACAAGGCCCAGACCCGCACCCGCGCCATGCAAAGTAAGCTCCGGAGCGTAGAGACCTTGCCGGAGTCCGAATCGGCTCGGATCCTGGCGCTTCCTTCTTCCGACTTGCCCCGGGAGCGTACATTGGGGGAGGAAGAGGAGGAGGCGTGAGGACAGGGACGGCCGGCTTCGAGGGGGGCTTTCGACCCTGGGATTCCCCACCCCCGGAACCCAGCCCTCTCCCTTCACCGAACTCAACAGGAAGGCACCATGGATCGCCTGATCTATTTGGATAACGCTGCTACAACCTTCCCCAAGCCCGACGTGGTACACGACACCGTTCGGGAGTTCTATCGGAACAACGGGGTGAATCCGGGAAGGACGGGTTGCGACATGGCTCTCCGGGCCGAGGCCATGATCCATGATACCCGGAAACGGCTGTCGGACTTTTTCAATCCCAGTCTCGCGGGAAACGGAAAGGGGAAGGACCCCAACCGGCTGGTCTTCACCTTGAACGCCACCATGAGCCTCAACCTGATCATCGCCGGCCGGGTGGGGCGGGGCGACCACGTGGTGACCACCCGGGCGGAGCACAACTCCGTCATCCGGCCGGTGAACCACAGGGTACGGGACGGGGGGGCCGAGGCCACCTTCGTGGCGTTGGACTCCGAGGGATATGTGGATCCGGAGGATATCCGCAAGGCTCTACGTCCCAATACGACTCTGGTGGTCGTCAACCACGCCTCCAATGTGACGGGGGTCGTGCAGGACATCCCCGCCATTGGGCGGGTATGCCGCGAGGCGGGTGTTCCCCTGGCAGTGGATGCCGCCCAGACGGCAGGGGTGATCCCCATCGACATGGCGGCTTGGGGGATCAGCTTCCTTGCTTTCACCGGCCACAAGGGGCTCCTGGCCCCCACGGGGACGGGCGGGATCTGTGTGGCCGACGACGCCGAAATCCGCCCCACCCTGGTGGGGGGCACCGGCGTGCGAAGTGCCGATCCGTACCACCTGGAGGAGTACCCCTACCGGCTGGAGGCCGGCACCTTGAATCTGGCTGGGATCGCAGGTCTCAACGCCGGGATCCGGTGGATCCAGGAGCGCGGCCTCGAGGCCATCCACGGCCACGAGATGAAACTTCTGGCGCTCCTCCAGGACGGTCTATCCCAGATTCGGGGAGTTACCCTCCACGGGACCACCCGCCTGGACCGCCGGGTGGCCACGCTCTCCGTTTCGGTGGCCGGCTACGACGCCGCCGACGTGGGGGCCTTTTTGGACGTGGATCACAACATCCTCACCCGCACCGGCCTCCATTGCGCCCCCCTGATCCACGAGCACTACGGAACCGCTCCCCGGGGTACGGTGCGGTTCTCCATCGGGCCGTTCAACACCGAAGACGACATCCTGGCCGCCGTAAAGGCCATGGAGACCATCGCAGCCCGAAAGAATTGAGGAGGGTCGGGGACAAGCCTGAGGAGGCAGACCGCCCGATCCTTCAGAACTCCTCCCACCAACTTCCCCCCAGGGGGGTGAAGTGGGCCAGAGAGAGGGCGGCCTTCTGGAAAACGCACGAGTGGTGGTAGATGGCACCTTGGTCCACGTCCAGGTTGGGGTGTTCCGACCCCAGCCCGGCGATGAGGCTCCCATAGAGGGTGAAGTACCCCCAAGCACCCACGTTGGAGAGGCGGTTGGCCACTACGATCCCGTCCCACACCCAGAGGGCGATGGTCGGGATGGTAAGCGTGCCGGTCACGATGAGGACCCCTCGCCCATTTCGGCTCCAGTTGGCCGAAAGGTTCCCGTTCCACCGGATCACGGGAAAGGAGTCAGGGGGGAGCAGGCCGAAATTCGGCCAGGTTCGCTCAAAGTCTACCGGGAAGGTAGGGTCGGAAAGGACATTCCAGTTCAACGCAATGGTGTCCACCACCGCTTGGAAGGCCGCCGGCGTCACCCCTTGGGGGGTGGCGAAGATGGCGCCCCCCCCCGAGGTCTGCACCTGGGACCGGGCCACGACCCCGGCGATCCCCGCCGCCGGAGCCCCGGCACATTCACCCGAAACGGCCTGATCCGCCCCATAGATCCTGGCCTCGTTGCGAATCCGGACCCGCGGCGCGGTGGTCATGAGGGGGGCTATGTACCGCAAAGGCATCCGATCATAGGTGGCGTACTGCCTAAGCACACGTCGCGAGGGCACCCGGGGAAATCGAGGATCGGTATAGGAACCTTCCACGGCGAGGAGATAAAGATCCTGACGGCTGTTCAGGGCCATGACCCGACGGGGGATCACCACCGCTGTCCCTCCGTTCAGTTGGTAGCGGACCGTGTCAGGGACTTTTCCCCGATGTCTCCCCAGGAACCACTGGAGGCCTGCTTCGGCCACGGCCAAGGCCTGTTCCCCCTCGGCGCTCAGCCGGGCCTGGAGCGCCTCGGTCTGGATCAGGCGGAACCCTGCCGCCCCCGCCAGGGCGATGGCGAAAAGGAAGAGGACCACGAGGAAAAGGGCGAATCCCTGTTGGCTTTCGCGACGCAGGGGGGACAGGGGGAGGACCCCCGGAGCTGGCGTACCCGGGCGATCCCCGGCGCGAAGCCTCCGCCAGGCGTGGTCGGTGGGGGGGAGACCCCTTGTCATCGGCGATTCCGGAACGGGACGACGTTGGTGATCTCAAAGGTGAGGGAGTCGGCCCCCGGGCGGGAGGCTCGGGCCTTCGCCCGGAGCCGGATCCGTACCGCTTCCACGGCAGCCAAGCCGGCGCCGGTCACCTCGTCCACGAATTGGGAACTCCCCGCCCGCCGGTACTGGAAGCGGGAAGAGGAAGAAAACCCTGACGCAAATTCCACCAAAGTCCCCTGGCTGGGGCCCACGAACAGACCCCAGGTTCCGGGTTCCAGACCCGACGGCCCCAGCCGCAGGACCGTTTCCCGGAAGATCATCAACAAGGACCCCTGCGATAACGCCGGCTGGATTCGAAGGCGGTAGAAGTCGTTCCGCGCGCCCGTGGTGTCCACCCCTGCCTGGGCGCACTGGGTAGCGGCGCTGGCACCGCTGGCCTGGTAGAAGGAAGCCCAGGTGGCTGTGGTGTAGGTCCATTGGCCCGCCCCGTCCCTGGCGGCATAGCCCCTGACCAGGGCATGGGAGACCCCTCCAGGGCCGAAGGGCAGATAGACAAACGTGTCCTGACCCACCCGGCTGCAGACCGCCCCCACCGCCATGGGGTGCCGGACCACGAGTGAGTCCGCCCGGGCCACCACCATCCCCCCCGGCTGGACACCTCTCAGGTAGGAGGCCGCCATGGCCAGCCCGCTCCGCACGTTTTCGTGCAAAGCGGTCCGGGCAGCCACATCTGCATAGAAGGCGTTCTGAGCAAGGAACGCCGAGAACACCAGGAGGATCACCACGGTGGAGAGGAGCATAGCCACCATGGCCTCCACCAGAGTGAACCCCGAGGTCCGACAACTCACCAGGGTTTTGTCACGAAAGCCGTCCGCGTCAGACGGGGTCCCCGGCCGTCCGAAGCCCTCCCCTGGACCTCCACCTCCTTCACCGCCGGCGTCTGCTGCAAGATGCGATGGGTTCGGAGAAAGATCCTCCCCTGGATACGCAGCGTGTCCGTGCGGGTGGAACCTGCGGCCAGCGAGTCGAAGGGCACCTGGGCCAGGCTGTCGAGCCGCTGGTTCACCTCGGCGGACAGCACGGACCTGGCTGCCGAGTGGTTCAGCTGGTCCGACAGGGCCCGAGTCAAGCCCATGATCATGAGGACGCCCGCCGAAAGGATGACCAAAGCCCCCACCACCTCGATGAGGGTGAACCCTCCCCGAAGGGCCGAGGCGTGAGCCGATCTCATCGCTTTTCCACACGGGCGAGGCCGAGGCTGTTGAAGCGGACAGCATAGGTGGCGCTCCCGGCCGAAAAGAGGGCCTCCCCGATACCGCCCGGGGCCCCGGAAAGGTCGGCCACCCCTCGGCCATCGAAGGCCACACTGTCCCCGGCAAGACGCAGGTCCAAGGTAGTCAGCCTGATCTCGGCCCCGGAACCGAAGGACCGCCGTTGGAGCGTATCCCCCGCTTGAACACGAATCAGATACTGCAAGCTCGCCTCGGACATCTTCAAGGTCACCGGTCTCTTGGACGAGGCCGCCCAGTTCCGGGCCAACCTCAGGTCCTGCCGGAAGATCTCCGCCGCCTGGCGGGCTGACACCCGGGCGGAATAGCGGCTGAACGCCAGGCTTACCCCACCCGCGGTCACCGAGGCGAGCAACAAAACCACGAGGAGTTCCAAAACGGTAAAACCTGTCAGGCGAACTGCCCTCACGATGGGCCCGTCCCCCCAGGGTTGCCGTCGGTCATGGAAAGAAAAAAAAGGGAACCACCTTTCTCGCCACCCGAGGATGGCGGCTCCATGATCCGGTCTTCCAGGCCGGACCCTGGTGACCCCCTAGGGACCGGGGGGTTTCCAAGAAGAAAAGATCGGCGTTCACGAGCCTCGGCACAATCCGCCTGCCCGGCGGGCCGCCCAGCCCCCGCGGCTTTCACCGATGGCAAGGCCTGACGGATCCCGCCCCAACGGGTCGGCCCTCCCGAGGCCCTCCGAACCTCCCCTTGGCCACCCCATGCATAAAGACATTCCTCCCCTTACTTTTCGCCTGGGTCACGTTTCCCCCGTTCCCCGCACTGCGAGGTAGAGACCATGCTTCGGTATGTTGCGTTGCTCCTGATGTTGGCCACGGCCGCCCCGTGGAAAGGCGGTGTCACCGCCCAGCAGTTCCCAGTGGACGATCCGATCATCAAGGCCATCTGGCAGGAGGGGATGGAGCGTTCCCAGGTGGCCTCTTTGGCCCAGGTCCTGACGGACGTCATCGGGCCGCGGCTGCCCGGGAGCCCCGCCTTCGACCGAGGCCGGGATTGGGTCTTGAGCAAGTTCCGGGAGTGGGGGCTGGAAGGCCGTACCCAAGACTACGGAACCTGGCTGGGTTGGCGACGGGGCCCCACCCATGTAGACCTGGTGGAGCCGCGGGTGCGGACGCTGAACGGCATGATGCTGGCCTGGAGCCCCGGCACGAACGGCACGGTGACCGGCCCAGCGGTCGCGGTCCCCAACTTTTCCTCCGGGGCCCAGCTGGAAGCCTTCCTGTCCACCGTCAGGGGGGCGTTCGTCCTCCTGGGACCCGCCGAGCCCACCTGTCGGCCTACCGCCGATTGGGAGCAATGGGCTACCCCGGCCTCCTTGGAGAAGATGCGAAACCTCCAGCAAGAACTCCGGACCTCCTGGCGCCGCTCTTTGGAAGCCGCCGGGGTCACTGAGGCGTCCCTCATCGAACGGTTGGAGGGCGCCGGTGCGGCGGGGGTTTTCAGCTCCCGTTGGACCGGGAATTGGGGGGGATACACGCTGATGGCGGCCCGGAACAAGGTCATTCCGAACATCGTCCTCTCCTGCGAGGACTACGGCTTGGTGCACCGCCTGGCCAGCAACGGCCAGAGGCCCGTCCTGCGCGTCCAGGCCGAGTCGGAACCGTTGGGGACGGTCCCCACCTACAACATCCTTGGCGAGATCCGGGGGAGGGAAAAGCCTGAGGAGTACATCATCTTGTCCGCCCACTTCGACTCCTGGGACGGCGGTTCGGCGGCCACGGACAACACCTCGGGGACCGTGACCATGATGGAGGCGGCCAGGATCCTGAAGCAGGTTTATCCCAACCCCAAGCGCACCATCCTGGTGGCCCTGTGGAACGGGGAGGAACAGGGGTTGAACGGTTCTCGGGCGTTCGTCGCCGACAACCCCCACATCGTGGAAAACCTTCAGACCGTTTTCAACCAAGACAACGGGACGGGGAGGATCACCACCATTTCCATGCAAGGCTTCACGGGGGTAGCACCCTTCGTGGCCCGCTGGCTCACGGCCGTTCCTACGGAAATCTCCCAACACATCAATCTGGTGATCCCCGGCACCCCCGGCACCGGGGGGTCGGACTACGCCAGCTTCGTCTGCGCCGGCGTGCCGGCGTTCAGCCTGAGCTCCTTGAGTTGGTCCTACCGTCAGACCTACCACAACGAAACAGATACCTTCGACAAGCTGGTCCTGGACGATCTCGCCAACAATGCCACCCTCACGGCCATGCTGGCCTATCTGGCGTCCGAGGAGGCTGAGCGACTCCCGAGGGATCGCAGGGTCTTGGGAGTGAATCCCCAAACCGGAGAGCCTCGGCCATGGCCTCGGTGCCAGGAACCTGCCCGGGACGCCACCCGGTACTTCGGCCGGTAGGCACGGCTGCGGCGGGCCCCGTTGGAGGACCGTTGAGAGCCCCTTCCGGGGAGAGTCCCCTCCCCCGGCCGTCCCTGAGGACCGGTCGGGGGCGCGGGTGGCTGGTTGTGGCGTTCCTCCTTCCTTGGGGGGGGGCAGCCGCACAGGTATCGCCCCCTGCAGGCCTCCCCAGGGCGGGGAGCTCCGTGAGCCTGGTGGC
>JAUQOX010000311.1 GCA_030550695.1 Gemmatimonadota bacterium
AACACGCCCGACGACTGGGGATCCGGACCCTCCGCCCTTGGGACGTCGCCTTCACGGCGGAGGATCTTCGAAGGCGACGCTATCGTTTCGACGAGGAAGCTCTGCGCCCCTACTTCCCTCTCCCGAACGTGCTGGAGGGTCTGTTCGAGCTTTCGAAGCGGGTCTTCGGTCTGGAGGTCCGGGAGTTTCCCCAGGACGCGGTCTGGGACCCGGCGGTGCGCACCTTCGAGCTGAGGAACGAAGAGGGGATTCTGCTGGGGATGTTTTACACCGATTGGTTTCCCCGGCCGGAAAAGAAACCCGGAGCCTGGATGACGGGCCTGAGGACCGGCGGCCCCGGTCCCGGCGGGGTCTTCCTCCCCCATCTGGGGGCCATGGTGGCCAATTTTCCCCCCCCTTCCACGGAAGCGCCGTCTCTCCTGTCCCATGGGGACGTGGAAACCCTCTTCCACGAGTTCGGGCATCTCCTCCACCAACTCGCTTCCCGCGTGCCCATCCCGGCCCGGAGCGGGGTGAAGGTGGCCTGGGACTGGGTCGAGGTCCCCTCCCAACTCCTGGAGAACTGGGCCTGGGAAGAGGAGGCCCTTGCCCTTTTCGCCAGCCACTTCCAGACGGGAGAACCGCTGCCGCCTGGCCTGTTGAAGCCGATGGTGGCCGCCAGACGGTTTCAGGGCGGGTGGCGGCAGATGAGGCAGTTGGCCTTCGCCTGGCTGGATCTGGAGCTCCACCGGCTGTTGGCTCCTTCCTTGAGCGGGGAGAGTTCGGGAGAAGAGGTTTTGGACTTTGCCGAGAAGATCCTGGCACCCTTTTCCCCCGACGAGGTCTTCGCCCGCAGCCACATCCTGACCACCTTCATCCATCTCTTCAGTGGAGGATATGCCGCCGGCTACTACAGCTATCTGTGGTCCGAAATGCTGGAAGCCGACGCCTTCACCCGTTTCCGGCGGGAGGGGGTTCTTTCGCCCCGGACCGGCCGTGCCTTCGTGGAAACCATCCTCTCCCAAGGTGACGGCGAGGATCCGGAACAACTTTTTCTGGCCTTCATGGGACGTGGCCCCGACCCCACAGCCTTCTTGGAGAGAAACCTGGGACCGGCCCCTGGACCGGCACGCCCCACACCGCCAAGATAAGGGGCGGAAATTCCCCGACCTCCTCCCCGAACGGGAGGCTATCTATGTATCGGTTCGCGCTCGTCGCAGTACTCCTGGTCCCTTTCTCGCTTACGGCGCAGAGCCCCTCCGAACGGGTCCGGGCCTTGGGAGAGGCGTGGGGATTGCCTTTGGTGGGTAGTGTGTCCAGTACCCAGCTCTTTCAGGGTGGGAAGGTCCGTTTCCCTGTTCGGCTCCCGGCAGGATCCCGCTTCGTGGTGGCGGCGTTCTGCGACGAACGCTGCAGCGACGTGGATCTTCTCGTCTTCGATCCGTCGGGGCGTGAGCTGGCCACCAATGTGGAGCCCGATGCCGAGCCGGTGGTCCGCTTCACCACTTCGCTCCCGGGTGAACACGACATC
Organism: Gemmatimonadota bacterium; assembly: GCA_030550695.1. Lineage (GTDB taxonomy): Bacteria > Gemmatimonadota > Gemmatimonadetes > Longimicrobiales > Gaopeijiaceae > JAUQOX01. The sequence continues at coordinate 1,511 of JAUQOX010000311.1, forward strand.
TGGGTGGTGATGGGAGCCTGCCGGGGCACGGAGCCCTGCACGCTGGCCGTAGGGCTCTTTCGGGAGGAGGCGGCAGCGCCGGCGTTGGGCCGGGACATGACGGAGCGCCTGGCAGCTTACCGGCAGGAACTGGAGGGTGAGGGTTTCTCCGAACTGCTGCCTTCCTACCGAGGTCGGCTGGGGCGTGGGCAGGAGATGCGTTTTACCCTGACCCTGGCCGAGGGCACCGAATACCGCCTGGTGGGGGCCTGCGACAACGACTGCGGGAACCTGGATCTCGCCCTGTTCGACCCCACCGGCCGGGAGGTGGCCCAGGACCGGATGGCCGATGCGATCCCCTACCTCCGGTACACCTCCCAAACCGGAGGGACGTTCCGTCTTGCCGTCAACGTTGTGGATTGCGCCCGGCCGACGTGTGATTTCGAGGTGCTGGGCTTCGCCCGGGGTCAGGGGGTGGAGCCCGGAGGTCTGGTGTTCACCGGGCCGGTCCTCTCCGACTTGACCGAGCGGGGAACGCTGGGAGAGGGCGACAAGCGACTCCAGGGAGGGGAATTCTTCGACCTCCACTCCGTCGAGGTCCGGTCGGGTCAGGTTCTCATCCTGGACCTGGAGGCCCAAGGCTTCGCGGCCTTCCTCATCGCCAAAGCCCCGGGGGGATCTCTGGAGCAGAACGACCATTTCCAGGGGAACCCCCATCGGGCCCGGCTCCGCATCGTGGCCCCGGAAGACGGCACCTACACTGTGGTCGTCACCTCCATGGCGCCCGGCGAGACCGGTTCCTACACCCTCCGGATCGTGATCACCCAGGGATTGCCGTAGCCTCGGACCCCGGGCGGGAAGCTGGAAAGGCGGGGCCCCGGTCGGAGGGGGCTTGAGCCACGGTGGCTGAGGACCTTCCCCAGGGGGCGGCCCCCCTAAGGAACCAAGAGGCGGGCCAGGGCCACCCCGTTGGCCTTGGCCCGGGCCGATTCGCTCCGGGAAGGGATGAGGACCGGCACCGCCGCACCCACCACCACATGGGCGGGCTCGAAGGGGATCAGGTATTGGAGAGCTTTCGCGGTGATGTTGGCCGCTTCGATGTTGGGAAACAGAAGGATATCCGCTGCCCCCGCTACCCTGGAGGGCACCCCTTTGCGCCGGGCAGCCTCGGCCGACAACGCCAGGTCCATGGCCAGGGGACCTTCCACGACGCAGGGCCCGAAGGCCCCCCCGGCAGCCTTCCGGGTCAACTCCGCGGCGTCCAGGGTGGAGGGAAGGTCAGGATGGGTCGTCTCGATGGCGGAGAGGACCGCCACCTTGGGTTCGGCGTAGCCCAGACGCCGGAACACCTCGAGGGCATTGCTGAGGATCTGCTCCTTCGCTTTCAGGTCCGGCGCCAGGTTCAGCCCGCCGTCGGTGATCCCCAACAGTCGAGGCGGGGCCGTGCGGGGATGGTCGAAAAGAAACACATCCGACAGCAAACGCCCGGTGCGAAGCCCCCGTTCCCGGTGGAGAACCTCCTTGAGCAAGCCTGCACTCGTCACCTTCCCCTTCATCAGGATCTGGCCCTCTCCCTTGCGGACCAGCTCCACGGCTACCCGGACCGCTTCTTCGGGTTCGGGGGCATGGACGACCTCGAAGGCGTCGGCCGGCTCCCCGAGGGAGGCCAGGAGGCGAAGGATCCCTGGGCCGTCCCCCACCAGGATCGAGCGGGCCAAACCCTCCTC
>JAUQOX010000312.1 GCA_030550695.1 Gemmatimonadota bacterium
CCTTCCGACGGGACCTCTACCAACTCTACTACCTCCTGGTCCACGTGAATCTGTTCGGTGCCTCCTATGTCGGCCCCACCCTGGCCGCGGCCCGTCGAGCCCTGGAAGGCTCCTGAAAGCCGGACTCGCCCCCCCTGACGGCTTCGCTTCCTAGGACGATTCCACCGCCCTGGCCATCCGTTCCACAGCTTCCTCCAACAGGGCGTCCGAGGTGGCGAAGCTCAGCCGCACGTAGCGGTCATCCCCGAAGGCGGATCCGGGAACCAAGGCCACCCCGGCCTTCTCCAAGAACCACGTACACACCCCCTCGGAGCCTTTCCTGTTTTCTCCTCCGAAAAGGCCATCCACCCGGAAAAAGAGATAGAAGGCTCCTTCCGGTTTCACATAGGAGAATCCGGGCAGCTTCTCGTCGAACAACCGCGTCACCAGCTCCTTCCGACGGCGGAAGGCTTCCCTCATCCGGCGAATCTCGGCTTCGGCCTCCTCCCGGTGGGTATAGGCAGCCCAGGCCGCTTCCTGGGCGGGGGTGGAGGGGTTCGAGGTGGTGTGGCTCTGGAAGGCCTCCATCTTCTTGGCCAGGTCCGGGGGGGACAAGGTGAAACCGATCCGCCAGCCCGTCATGGCAAAGGCCTTCGACACGCCGTCCACCAGCACGAAAGAACCCACAGCGTCCGCCGGCAGATCCAGCACCGAGGGGGCGGGGCCGTCGTTGCCGAAATAGATAGGCCGGTAGATCTCGTCGGAAATGAGCCAGATCCCCCGTTCCTTGGCCCAGCGGGCCATGGATTCCAGCTCCTCCCTGGAATAAACGCTCCCGGTGGGATTGTTGGGGGACGAGAAGAGCAGCCCCCGGGTTCTCGGGGTGGCCGCCCTTTCCAGATCTTCCGGGGTGACCCGGAAGCCCCGGTCTTCCGACCCGGTGACGAAAACAGGCTCCGCCCGGGAGAGGGTTACCATTTCCGGGTAGGACGTCCAGTACGGGGAATCTACCAACACCTCGTCCCCCGGTCCGAACAGGCAAAAACAGGCGTTGAACAGGGAGTGTTTGGCGCCGTTGCTCACCACCACGGCCTGCCAGTCCACCTCCCGCCCCCAACGGGCCGAAAGCTCCGCTGCAATGGCCTTACGCAGCTTGGGGGTTCCCGCTGCAGGGGTGTAGCGGGTCTGACCCTTCCGAATCGCATCGACGCCGGCCTCGGCAATCCAGGAAGGGGTGTCGAAGTCGGGTTCCCCCGCGCTCAGGTCGATGATGTCCTTCCCTTGGGCCGTGAGCTGCTTGGCCAAGGCGCTCACCGCCAGGGTCGCCGAAGGTTGCAGGCGGCGGATGTTCTCTGAAAAAGGCATCTTCACCTCGTGGGCTGGGGCGGGAAAGGGCCGGCACCCCCCAAGCGACCGGGCCCCACCCCGCCGGGAGGGCCAATTTGAACTCCCCCCCCGGAGCAAGCAAGGAAGGCCCCTGGGCCTCCCCGCCGTCGCACCCGAGCCTCCCGACAGGCGTTACCGAAGGTTGCCCCTGCCCGGTGGGGGTCTCAGATTCCCCCCATGGACCTCCCCACCACCCGTCCCGTGCTCTTCTACTTCGACTACGTGGACCCCGTGTCCTACGTCCTGTACGAAACCCTGAAGGGTCGGGGTTGGTCCGAAGGGGTCTCCTTCCGCATGGAGCCCTTCGAGATCTCCCCTCCACCCCACCCTCTCCTGGATCCTGGGGAAGCTCCTTGGGCTTCCCTGTGGCTCGATGCGGAAGAGCCGGCCGGCAAGGTGGGGCTCGCCCTTCGCCGCCCGAGGCTCGTCCCCTGGACCCGCAAAGCCCACGAGCTTGCTTTCTTGGCCAAGGAACGGGGACGTTTTCCACAGGTCTTCGAGGCCCTGTTTCGGGCCTTCTTCCTGGAAGGCCGGGACATCGGCCGCGTGGACATCCTGGTGGAGATCGCCGCCGGGGCAGGGCTGGATCCCATGGAGACAAAAGCCGCATTGGACGTGGACCGGTACCGGGAGGAAGTGGAAGCGGCCCGCTTGATGGCCCTGGGAGCAGGGATCCGCCGGACCCCCACGTTGGTCAAAGGATCGCAAAGGCTCGAGGGGCTTCCCAAACCCGAGACCCTTTGGGAGTTTTTTTCTACCGACAAGGATTGATTTCACAATCTGCCACGAGTCGTTGCCGATGGCCGGATATCAAAGGAAGACCGCCCTCGAGCCCAAGGAGGTCCTCGCCAAAGCGGAACAGTTCCTTCCGTCCCGCCTGGGGCTCACCAAAATCAAAGGGAGTGCCCACAGTGCCACCTACTCCGGTGCAGAGGGCACCGTCACCTTGGTGGTGCATCGGCATGGGCCGTACACCGATGTGGTGGCCGACACCGACCGCCTTCGGACTTCCCGAATGGATTACGAGATCCAGCGATTCTTGGCCCTCTTGCCCTATGAGCCCCACGACAAACAGGACCCCGGCCTCGGGGACGTTCCGTGACCAGAGAGCTGACCGATAAGCCCTCCTTCGAGGCCCTCGGTGTCACCCCCGAGCTTGCCGAGGTGTTGGCGGCCGAGGGCCTGGAGGAACCCACGAGCCTTCAGGCGGCTCTCATTCCCGTTCTCTTGCGGAGGAACCCGGTGGTGGCCTTGGCGGGCCCTGGGGCAGGGACCTTGGTGGGGTACGGCATCCCCCTTCTCCAGACCCTGGATCCGGGGGGCCATCGCCCTGCCGGCCTCGTCCTATGCCCCACGACAGCCGCCGCGGCGGCCTCCGCCGTATCGTTGGCCCGGATTGCCGCCCCCACGGGCCACCGTGTGGCTGCACTGGGTACCCCCTGGGCGCTTCCCGAATTGGCTTCGGTTCTTTTCGCCGATCCCCGGGACCTCCTTGGGGCGGTGCAACGCTCGCGGATTACGCTGGAGGGTGTGGAAGCGGTGGTGGTGGACGGATTCGCGGCTATGGACAGCGAGGCCAGGCAGGCTCTGGAAACTGTTTTCCAAGCGCTTCCCCGCGACACCCGACGGACTTTGCTCAGCCTCCCCTTGACGCCGGAGGCCGAAGCCTTCGCCCGTGCCCACCTCCGGCGGGCGGTGCATATCCCTCCCCGACCCGCCCAACCCGATGCCTCGGAACTTTCGTCGTACCGGGGGGAGGTCCGGTACCGCATCACCGGAGAAGAGAAGCTCTCGGAGGTGCTGGC
>JAUQOX010000048.1 GCA_030550695.1 Gemmatimonadota bacterium
GCCGCCGCCCCTGGAGGGGGCCTCCCCCGTGGACGTTCTCCGGCAGGCCATGGAGGCGGTAGCGGGGATGGAGCCGGAGAGGTTGGAGAAAATCCTGAGCCGGGCGGCCATGGCTTTCTCCGTGCCGTTGGTCCTTGAAGAGGTGGTGGTGCCCCTGCTGGCCCGGATCGGCGCCTGGTGGGAAGGCGGGCGTTTCGGCCCGGCCCATGAGCATGTGGCCACCGTGGTCATCCGACGGTTCCTGGAATGGTTGCTGGAGACCATACGGGTGGCCAGCCCCAGTCCGGTCCTGGTGGCAGCCACCCCGGCGGGGGAGCGGCACGAGCTGGGGGCCCTTTTGGCCGCCGTGTCCGCGGCTGCGGAAGGTTGGACGGCCTATTATCTGGGCCCCGATCTGCCGGCGGGCGAAATTGCGGCGGCTGCGGGGAAGCTGAGGGCCAGGGTGGTGGCCCTTTCTTGCGTGGATGAGGGCACCGTCGGGCGTCTGGGCGAGGAACTGGAAAGGCTTCGGGCCGGCCTGGCGAAGGACGTGGTGGTGTTGGTCGGGGGGGGTAGGGTGCTGGCGGAGAAGGGAGACGGGGTTCCTGCGCCGGAGGGGGTGGAGAAGTTGGGCAGCCTGGGGGAACTCAGGAAAAGATTGAGGGAATTGGGAGGGAGGTGAGGGGAGGGAGAGGGCGAGCAGGAGAGCGCCCCCCGCTGGGCCGGGAGGTGGGGAAGGGAAGAGTGGAGAGGGGAATTGGTGGCCGCCCGCAGGGTGTTTCACGTGAAACACCCCCCCTCGTCGAGGAGCACCGCCCCTTGCCGGGGCGTCCGTCCTTCCGTGCCCGATGGAACTCCGGGAAAGGAGAGAGCCCCCCTGCCCCTTGGTCGTCCTCCCTCCTCACAGCTTCAACGGCACCAGTTCCATCTTGATTTCCGCCGGTTCTCGAACACCGTCCAGGTTGAAGTCGAACTCCGTCTCTCCTTCCAGGAGCAAGGTGGATCCCTCCAACCTCCACGTGCCCGTGGTAGGGGGTCCCGGGGGAAGGGTGGGAGTGATGGTGAGGCGGTTCCCCTTCACCGAGATGGTGCCCGTTTCCACGTTGGTCTGCCCAAACACGGACAAGGTGGCGGAATAGGTGCCGTTCCCCACCACCGAGAGGGTGAAGACCGCCCCCTGGGCTATGAGGTCCACCTGCACCTGGGGGTTCCCTCGATCCGTCAGAACCATGCTCCGCCCCCGCCAGGTTCCCACCAGAGGGGCGAGTTCCCCTTCCGGTTTGCTGGGATCCCCCGAACAGCCCGGGGCCCATACCGTGAGCCCGACCAGAGCGACGGACATCACCAAACGTCTCATGGGGCTTCTCCCTGCAAAGGCTTTGGGTGAAGGAGGAAACTCTTCCCAGGAGCAGCGGCCCGAAGCGCCCCAGGCCGCCAGAGGGCGACGAACGGGCTCCAACGCCCCTGGCCCCCAGGGCAGAGACCTGCTGGCGGGAGGCCCCGGGCCCGGCCGACAGCCCCGCCCCTCCAGGGGGGAATCTCCCGGCCCCGGGACGGCAGATCAAGACCGGTAGGCATCACGCTCTTCCCTCCTTATTATTTACTGGCCCCTGAGCAGTCCCCCCTCCCTCGGCCCAGGGAGATCGAAAAGCCTTCCGGAAGATGTCCCGGATCATTGCCATCGCGAATCAGAAGGGCGGTGTCGGCAAAACCACCACCGCCATCAACCTCGGGGCCTCTCTGGCGGTCGCCGAGCAAAAGACCCTCGTGGTGGATATGGATCCCCAGGCCAACGCGTCCAGTGGCCTGGGGATCACCCATGGCAAGGCACCTTTCACCATCTACGACGTCCTCATCCGGGGAAGACCTATGTCCGAGGCGATTCGCCGGGAGGTGCACTTCCCCTTCCTCGATCTCCTTCCCTCTTCCCGGGACCTGGTGGGGGCCGAGGTGGAAATGGTGGGGATGCCGAACCGCGAGACGATCCTGCGCCGTGCCCTGGAGGAGGTGCGCAGCCAGTACGACTTCATCCTCTTGGATACCCCTCCCTCCCTGGGGTTCCTCACCCTGAACACCTTGGCGGCTGCAGACTCGGTCCTGATTCCCATCCAGTGCGAATTCTATGCGTTGGAAGGACTGGGCCAGCTCCTGAACACGGTGCGATTGGTCCAGAAGGGCCTCAACCCCTCCCTGGAGATCGAGGGCGTCCTTCTGACCATGTACGACAACCGCCTGAACCTTTCCCGTCAGGTGGCCTCCGACGCCCGGGACTACTTCGGGCCCAAGGTCTTCAAGACGGCCATCCCGCGGAACGTACGGCTGGCGGAGGCTCCCAGTTTCGGTGAGCCCATCGCCCGGTACGACGCCCTCTCGGCCGGAGCCCAAAGCTACCTGGCCCTTGCCCGGGAACTCCTTCGCCGGGACGGGAAGCGGCGAAAGCCCGGGGTCGCCCCCCGGCAGGCCCAGGAATCGTCAGGGGGAGCCGAGGGATGAGCCGGGGAAAGCGGGAGCGACTGGGCAGGGGTTTGGGGGCCCTTTTGGGGGAGTACCTCGCGCCGGAGGAAGGATCGGCGGGGGGTGAGACACGCTCCCTACCCGTGGGTCAGATCAGCCCGAACCCGTATCAGCCCCGGAGGCGATTCTCCCAGGAGGAGATCCAGGAGCTGGCCCTCTCCATTCAGGAAAACGGTTTGTTGCAGCCGATCCTGGTTCGCCCTTCCCCCACTTCTGAGGACCGTTGGGAACTGGTGGCCGGAGAACGCCGCCTTCGGGCGGTAGCCAGCCTCGGCTGGCAGGAGATCCCGGCGTTGGTGCGGGAGGTGGACGACCGCACCCTCCTGGTCTTGGCCCTGGTGGAGAACCTCCAGCGAGCGGAATTGGGTCCCCTGGAAGAGGCGGAAGGGTACCGGGTCTTGGTGGAGTCCTTCGGACTGACCCACGGCGAGGTGGCTAAAGCGGTGGGGAAGGATCGCACCACCGTGGCCAACGCCTTGCGTCTCCTCCGGCTTCCGCCGTCGGTTCGCCGCCTGGTGGCAGACGGCCTCCTCTCGGCGGGTCACGCCAGGACCTTGGCGGGCCTCCCGGACCCCGCAAGGGCCGCGGAACTCGCCCGGAGGGCCGTCGAGGGAGGGTGGACGGTGCGGAGATTGGAAGAAGCGGTACGGGGAGAAAAAAGCCGGGGTGGAGGGGTCCGAACCAACGTCGACAACGGCCGAGATCCCGTTTTGGCGGCTCTGGAAGACGCCTTGCAAAGTGCCCTGGATGCCAGGGTGGTGGTGAAACGAGTGGGGAAACAAGGCGGCACCATCACCATCCCCTTCAGGAATACCGAGGATTTCGAGCGCCTTTTCACCCTCCTCACCGGCAAAGAAGCCGGGGAGATCCTCGCTTGAAAAGCCGACCCGACGCCCCGAAGGGGGTGACGGTGGTCCTCCTGCCCGATGGCGGAGGGCCTCCCCGCTCCCTCCGCATTTCGGCGGCCTGGATGGCCGCCCTCGCCGCCGGCCTTCTGGCTGCCGTAGCCGGAGTGGTCGTCCTGGGGTCGTCCTGGTGGTTCCTGGCCCTGGAGGCTGCCCGGGGTTGGAGGTTGCAGGAAGAGGTGGACTCGCTCCGCGAACAACAGGTCCGGGTCTACCTCCTGGCCCAGCAACTCGAGAGGCTGGAGCAAGAGTACGAGAAGGTCCGAGCCCTTTTCCTTCCCGCGACTCCACCCCCCGCTCCCGATCTCTGGCTCCCGCCCACCGGTCTTCCCACCCGGCGGGACCTCAGGGCGGGCCCTTCCCCCGAGGATTCCCTTCCGACCCTGTGGCCCCTCACCGAGGCGGGTTTCATCACTCGGGCCCTCCTCAGGGAGGCCCCGGAGAACCACCCCGGCGTGGACATCGCCGTCCCCACGGATTCCTACGTTCGGGCGGCGGGGGCGGGGCGGGTGGCGGCGGCGGGGGAAGACCCGGTTTACGGTCTTTTCGTCGCCTTGGATCACGCCAAGGGCTACCGAACGGTCTACGGCCATCTCTCACAACTCTTCGTGGAGGTGGGCCAAGGGGTGAGAAAAGGAGAGGTGATCGGCCTATCCGGCTCCACGGGGCAGTCCACCGCCCCCCACCTCCATTTCGAGGTCCTGAGACAAGGCACCCCCGTGGACCCGTTCACGCTCGTGACTCGTCCTGGATAGCCTTCGAGGAGTCTGGTTTCCCATGTCCAAAGATCGTGCGCCCCGTTTCGCTTCCGCCGAACAGATCATTTCCCTCATCGGCCCGGGAATGACGGTGGTGGGAAATTGCGAGACCGACGGTGCCCTTCGGATCGAAGGGAAAATCCAGGGAAATGTCCGGGCAGGGAAATCCGTCGTGGTAGGGAAGGATGGGGTGGTGGAGGGGGACATCCACACGCAGGATGCCATCATTTCGGGGGTGGTCCGGGGGACGGTGCGAGCCGAATCTCGCCTTGAAATCCAGGCAAGCAGTCGAATCGAAGGGGACATTTGGGCGGGGAGGATGCAACTGGAGGAGGGAGCCCACCTGACCGGCTCCGTCCGCGTCGGTGCGGTCCCCCCCGAGGGTCCTCCCCTTTCCTGAACCTTGTCTGGTGGATGACCTGCCTCCGGGGGGCTTCGTCTTCGGAGGGACAGCCGGGCGCCCCGGGGTTTTCCACACCTGTGGAAAAAGGGCTTTCGTGTCTAAGTCATTTTCTTTCAATCTGTTGCGTCTTTTCATCCAGAGGCTTGGGAAAAATCTTCCCTCTTTTTCCACAGGTTCTTCGGACCCTTGACGCCCCCCGGCGCTTCGTTCCGGGCGGCAGGAGGCCCGGGGGTGCCCAGGAAGCCTTTGCCCGGTCAGGGCCGAAAGGAACGACCGCCGCCGCGAAGGACACGAGCCGCCCCTTGCCGTCGCTCCATCCCCCCGGCCGGTCCCGACCCCAAGGGGCCATCGGCGGAGGGGCCATGACCCTGGACTTCATTCCGGGACGTTCCCATGGCAGAATTAGAACGCATCCTCGAATTTCTGGACGACACCTTCCGACCTGCCGAATTTCCCGATTACCCTGATTCCTGGAACGGGCTACAGGTGGAGGGCCCCCCGGAGATCGGCCGTGTGGGGGCGGCGGTGGATGCCAGCGAGGCTGTGGTGACGGAAGCCGTCCGCCGGGGGGTCCATCTCCTCCTCGTCCACCACGGTCTTTTTTGGGGGGGGGCCGCCCCCCTCACCGGACCCCGCTTTCGAAAGGTGGCTGCCCTCATCCGGGGGGGGACCGCTCTCTACAGTCTGCACCTCCCTTTGGACGCACACCCCGAGATGGGGAACAACGCGCTTCTCATCCGGGCGGTGGGGCTGGAGCCGGCGGGCCCCTTCGGGTCCTTCAAAGGAGTACCGGTGGGGTGGTGGGCCGAAGCAGATCTGGAGCGCGACGAGCTGGCAGCCCGCCTGAGGGGTGCGACCGGTGAGGGGGTCCGACTCATCCCCGGGGGACCTGCCGTGGTGAAGAGGCTCGGCGTCCTCACCGGCTCGGGCGCATCGGCCCTTCAGGAGGCCGCCCGAAGCGGCCTGCAGGCGCTGGTGACCGGGGAGGCCCCCCACCACGCCTACCACGAGGCCATGGAGCTGGGGATCAATCTCTACCTGGGAGGGCACTACGCTACGGAAGTCTTCGGGGTCCGGGCCCTCGGGGCCCGTCTGGGCGAGATGTTCGATTTGCCCTGGGATTTCCTGCACTTCCCCACCGGTCTCTAGGTCTGCCCTCCCACGGGCGCCGGGATGGGGGCGTGAACTCGGGCCCCGAGGCCGCACGCAGGGGACGCCAAACTTGCCTCCCCATCAACGTTTCCTGATCTTACGCCCCTCCACGGCCCACCTGGCCTTCCGGAGGCTGTCCATGTTCCGCCAATCTTCCTGTGCCGCGGCGGTTCCGGCGGTGTTGGGAGTGTTCCCCTTTCCGGCCGCCGGCGCCCAGGCTATACCGGCACCAGCAGACTTTTTCGGCTTCGAAAGCGGAACCAACGGGAACTTGGCGGACTGGGGACAGCTGACGGCCTCCTTCGAGGCCTTGGCCAAGGCGAGCCCCAGGGTGTCGGTGGACCCGTTGGGGACCTCCACGAGGGGACTTCCCTTCGTCCTGGCGGCCAGGTACGCCTCTCTGACACTTTGTGGCTCTCCGGTTGGGCTTTGGGGGAGCACCTTACGGGGTGGCCTGCCTTGCTTTCGGCCCGGGTCGGGCCGGGTTCCGTGGTCCTGTTCGGCCTCCAGCCCGACTAGCGGGGGCGGTCGGTAGGGGCACGGTTCCTGTTGTTCAACGCTTTGGCGGAGGGTCGGTAGGCTGATGAAATGTCCGGGATGCGGGGCCGAAGCTTGGGGGAATTTCTGCGCCTCGTGCGGTAGCCCCTTACGGATGGAAACGTGTCCGTCGTGCGGGGCCGCGGCCCCCCCGGGGAGCCGATTCTGTACCTCCTGTGGCCGGCCGCTGACGCCCCCTCGTTCGCGAGGGGGGGGTAAGGGAACCGGAGGCGGCCCTCGGGGAGCGGCCGGTGGGAAGGCCCCGAAAGGGCCCGCCGAGGGCCTGCCCAGGAAGCCGGCGGGGGAGGCGGGAGGGGGAGGGGATCCCGCCGCCGCGGCTCTGCCCCAGAAACTGGGTTGGTGGGTGGCGGGGGCGCTCCTGGTGGTGGCCCTGGTGGCCTTGGCCTTCCCGGTGCTCCGGCAGGGGGACCAACGGCAGACCCCGGAAGCTGCCCCCTCCACGTCGGGTCTGATCGACCTGACCAGCATCTCCTTGGAAGACCAGGCGACCCTCCTGTTCAACCGGGTCATGACCTCCCACAGCAATCAGGACACGGCGGATGTGGCATTTTTCCTGCCGAAGGCCCTGCTGATCCACGAGGAGCTCGATCCCCAGGACGCCGACGGTCTCTATCATTTCGCCCTTCTCCACATGGTGGCCGGAGACCACCAGGCCGCCCTCCAGAAGGCTCGGCAGGGGCTTCAGGGGAACCCGGACTATCTCCTCCTCCTGGCGGTGGCCGCCGAGGCCTACCTGGCCCTGGGAGATTCGTCCGAGGCCCGGGCGGCTTACCAGCGGCTGCTGGACGTCTACGATACGGAAATGGCCCTCATGCGTCCGGGTTACGACCATCACTCCCGGATCCTCCCCACCTACCGGGAGGAAGCCCGGGCCTTCCTGGCAGGGCGCTGAAGGGTCACCTCCATGAAGGTCTTCCTTACAGGTGGGACGGGCCTGCTGGGTTCGCACCTGGCGGAAGGCCTCAGGGCTGCCGGTCACGAGGTGGTAGCCCTGGTTCGGCCCCGGTCCGACAGCCGGTACCTTGGCGCGTTGGGGTGCCGCCTGGCGGTGGGGGATGTGACGGACGACCCCAGCCTCCACCGGGAGCGCCTGGAAGGGTGTCAGGTCCTCATCCACGCCGCAGCTTCCATCTATGGCGCCCCCTCCTTGGAAGCGGCTCGTTGGGTGAACGTCGAGGGAACTCGGCGGCTCCTGGAGGGTGCGGTGGAGGCCGGAGTGGCGCGGGCCATCCAGGTCTCGTCGGTGGCGGTCTACGGTGACGCTCCTGGACCCCTCTCCGAGGAGACGCCTCTGAACTGGCCCCTGCCCCCGTGGGACTACTACGGCCGGAGCAAGCGGGAGGGGGAAGAGGTGGCGTTCCGTTTCCACCGGGAGGGGAGGTTGGCGGTGACGGTGTTCCGTCCCCCCGCCATCATGGGGGAGCGGGATCGCCTTTTCATCCCCTACCTCCTCCGCTGGATCCGCGGGCCGGTCATCCTTCTCCCCGGGCCAGGGCGCAATCGGCTCCCCGTGGTGTATGCAGGAAATCTGGTGGATCCTTTCCTGAAGGTGGTGGAGGGGATGGGGGGTGGAGAAGTTTTCAACCTGACCGAGGACGTGGAAGTGACGCTCAGGGACCTCCTGGAAGGGTTGTGCCGACAGGTGGGCAAACACCCCCGATTCATCACCGTGCCCGCCGGCATGGTCCGAAAGGGTGCCGCCTTGGCCGAAGGCCTGGGATTTCGGATCCCGGGGGCCCGGGACCTGAAGTTGACTCGGGTGGCCCGGTTGGTCCTCGAAGACAACCCTTATCCGGCCCGAAAGGCGAAAGCCGTCCTCGGGTGGGCGCCCAGGTTCACCTTGGACGAGGCCCTGGCCCGGATCGGGAAGTGGCTTCGAGGGGAGAAGGGCTTCGCCTAGCCTGACCCTGCCGGGGTGACACGCCGGTCCAGGTCAGGAGAGCCGGTCCCGCAAAAGGGAGAAACAACACGATGGAAGGCAACCATCACAGGCGGAAAGGGGGAGTCCGGCAGGGGCGGCCCTCTCGCAGGCCCACGGAAGATGAAATTTTTCTCCGGGCTGCGGTGGAGCATCTTGAGGAAAGCCCGGCGGTGGCGGTGGGCCGGGAATCGTGGCGGGTGTTCCGGATCATGGGAGAATTCGTGGAGGGCTTCGACGAGCTGTCGCGCCTAGGCCCGGCCGTGACGATTTTTGGATCCGCCCGTACCCCGCCGGAGCATCCCATGTACCAGCAGTGTGTGGAAACGGCTCGGCTTTTGGGGGAAGCGGGTTTCACCGTGATCACGGGCGGGGGGCCGGGGATGATGCAGGCGGCCAACCAGGGGGCCCGCCTGGCAGGGGCCTGCTCCGTGGGGCTCAACATCGAACTCCCCTTCGAGCAGGACGTGAACGACTATGCCGATGTGAAGATCCACTTCCGGTACTTTTTTGTCCGGAAGACGATGTTCGTCAAGTACGCCCAGGCCTTCGTCATCTTCCCCGGCGGTTTCGGGACCCTGGACGAGCTTTTCGAATCCCTGACCCTGATCCAGACGGGAAAGATCAAGAACTTTCCCTTGGTCCTCTTCGGGTCGGCCTACTGGCAGGGTTTGCTGGATTGGATCCGGGACACCATGCTCGGCTGGGGGAACATTTCCCCGGGCGACCTTCACCTCCTGCGCGTCACCGACGACCCTCGGGAGGTGGTGGAGCATATCCTGACCCACTATCCCCCTGAAATGCGGGAGAGAGCTGAGCGCAACGGCTTTCGCCTGGCCAAAGGGGTAGACGAGCTGCCGGGGTGATGCTGGTGCGCTAGCCGCTCGCCCCCCGGCCCTTGCGCCGTCGCCCCTCGTCCCGTGGAAGCGCCAGGGAGGGTTGGGGGCGTGGCCCATCGGAGCGTTCGCGCCCTGCCCGGGACGCTTCCCGAGAACCGCCGCCCCGCCGAGGGGCAGAAGCTCCCAGGCCGCCAAGGCGCCCCTCCGGGGGTATACCCGTGGAAGAGGGCCGGATATTTTCGAAGGGTCGGAAAACTCGTGTTCCTGGGGCTCCGGCGTGCAGCCGGACGGGAGAAAGAAGAAGAACGTGTCGGAAGTGCCTCGAGAAAAAACCAGGGGCTATGCGCCGGCAGCCAAGGACACCGGGAGGGTGAAGCCCAAAGGGCACTTTCACCTCCGTGCCCATGCCGGCTTGGAGGTCATCGAGCTCAAGGCGCGCAAGCCCGGATGGCTCAAAGTGCGCTCGCCGGGGGGGGCGAACTTCCTCAGGTTGAAACGCCTCATGCGGGCGCAAGGTCTCCACACCGTCTGTGAGGAGGCGTCCTGCCCCAACATCGGGGAATGCTGGGAAGCGGGTACGGCCACCTTCATGATCCTGGGGGACGTCTGCACCCGCGCCTGCAAGTACTGCGGAGTGGCCCATGGAATGCCCACCACCCTGGATCGGGAGGAGCCGTACCGGGTGGCTGAGGCTGTGGAACGCATGGGGCTCGAGCACGTGGTCATCACCAGCGTGAACCGGGATGAGCTTCCGGACGGAGGGGCAGGGATCTACGCCGAGACGATCCGGGAAATCCACCGGCGGGTGCCGGGGTGCTCGGTGGAGGTGCTCATCCCGGACTTCAAGGGAGACGAGGGAGCCTTGAGGATGGTGGTGGAAGCCCGGCCGGAAATCCTGGGACACAATCTGGAAACGGTGGAGCGGCTTCACCCCGAAGTGAGGCCGGGGGGCCGGTACTGGAGGTCCATCTCGTTGTTGGGTGCCGCCAAGAGGATGGACCCGGGAAGGTTGACGAAGACCGGGCTGATCCTGGGGATGGGCGAGGAGGAGCACGAGATCCGGCAAGCTATGGAAGATGTTCGCAAAGCCGGGGTGGACATTTTGACGCTGGGTCAGTATCTGCGCCCCTCCCCGGCCCATATTCCCGTGGCCCGATGGGTTTCGCCCGAAGAGTTTGCCCATTGGAAGCGCGTAGGAGAGGAGGAGCTGGGTTTCGCCCATGTGGAGGCGGGCCCCCTCGTGCGTTCCAGTTACCACGCAAAAGAACAGGCACGGCAGGTGGCCGCAGGGGAACCGGGCCTCATCCAGGAGATCCTGGAGAGCGACTTGCCGGCCCCCGCCGAGGTCCGGCTCCCCTTGGTACAGATCCAGACAGCCCGGCTTCGGAGCCATGGCGGGAGCATGGGCGGTCTCGAAGGGGAAAGGGGGTGAGGATGGGGAAAGGGGATGGCCTGTTGTGGATGGTCCCGAGCGTCCCAGCCACCCGGGAAAGGCGGTGAGGATGAAAGTTTCTGCGGTTCCTCGGCAGGGTCATGACACCCTGCACGGCTTCACCCGGGAGGAGCTCCTGAGGATCTTGCGGAGGATGCTCCTCTACCGGCGGTTCGAGGAAAAGGCGGAGGAGGCGTACGCCATCGGAAAGATCGGGGGGTTCTGTCACCTCCACATCGGCCAAGAAGGTGCGGCGGAAGGGTGTATCGGCCCCCTCCGGCCCGACGATTACGTCATCAGCGGATACCGGGAGCACACCCAGGCCTTGGCCAAAGGGTTGGACCCAGGCAGGGTCATGGCGGAACTCTACGGGCGTAGCTCCGGGGCGTCGGCGGGGAAGGGCGGGTCCATGCACATTTTTGGCGCCCAGGAGGGCTTTTTGGGCGGCCACGGGATCGTGGGAGCTCAGGCCGCCCTGGCCACCGGGGTGGGCTGGGCGGTGAGGTACCGGGGTGAGGATCGGGTGGTGGTGTGTTTCGTGGGGGATGCGGCGGTCAACCAGGGAGTCTTCCATGAGTCGCTGAACATGGCCGCCATCTGGAAACTGCCGGTCATCTACGTGGTGGAGAACAACGAGTACGGGATGGGGACGGCTTTCCGACGGGTTTCCGCCACGGAGATCAAGGATCGGGGTGTCGCCTATGGGATCCCGTCCAGTGTGGTCGACGGTCAGGATGTGTTGGCTACCTGGCGCCACATGGAGGGCCTGATCTCCGAGGTTCGGGGGGGAGGAGGGCCCCGTTTCCTGGAGGTCCGGACCTACCGTTTCCGGGGACACTCCATGTCCGACCCCGTTTCGGGGACCTATCGGTCCAGAGAAGAAGTCGCGGAGCGGACGGAACACGACGATCCCATCAAGATTCTTCGGGATCGTATGATGGAGGCGGATCTGCTGACCCAAGAGCAACTGGAGGCCATGGACGCCGAGGTGCGCAAGATCGTGGAAGAGGCCGCAGAATTTGCCGATCGTGCCCCTGCCCCCTCCCCGGGGGAGCTCTACACCCACGTCTACTCGGAAGTGAACCCCCATGGGCGCCTCTTCTTCGACGGGAGGGAGCGCTAGATGGCCGAGATCACGTACCGGGAGGCCCTCAACCAGGCCCTCCTGGAGGAAATGGAACGGGACGACCGGGTCTTCCTCATGGGGGAGGAAGTGGGGGAGTATGACGGTGCCTACAAGGTGTCCAAAGGGCTCTTGGCCCGTTTCGGGGACCGACGGGTGGTGGACACCCCCATCAGCGAGCTGGGCTTTGCCGGCCTGGGGGTGGGAGCCGCCATGGTGGGGCTACGCCCCGTCATCGAGTTCATGACCTTCAACTTCTCCCTCCTGGCCCTGGATCAGGTGATCAACTCCGCCGCCAAGATGCTGTATATGTCCGGCGGGCAGATCCCCATCCCCATCGTGTTCCGGGGACCCAACGGCGCGGCCCTGCAGTTGGCCGCCCAGCATTCCCAGGCCTGCGAGACGTACTACCTCCACGCCCCCGGAATCAAAGTGGTGAGCCCGGCCACCCCCGCCGACGCCAAGGGCTTGCTGAAAAGCGCCATCCGGGACGATGACCCCGTGGTGGTCTTGGAGGGTGAGCTGCTCTACAACCTGCGGGGCGAGGTGCCCGAGGGAGAGCACCTGGTTCCCCTGGGCGTGGCGGATGTCAAACGGGAAGGAAGGGACGTCTCCATCCTGACCCACGGGAAAACGGTCCATCTGGCCCTGCAGGCTGCCCAGCGCCTGGAAAAGGAGGGGATCGAAGCAGAGGTGGTGGACCTTCGGTCTCTCAGGCCCCTGGATGTGGAGGCCATTCTGACCACGGTGCGGAAAACGAATCGGGCGGTCTATGTGGAGGAAGGGTGGCCCTATGGAGGGGTCGGGGCCCAAGTGGCTGCCATCATCCAGGAAGAGGCTTTCGACGATCTGGATGCACCGGTGCTTCGGGTGACCCAGGCGGACGTGCCCATGCCCTACGCAAAGAACCTGGAGCAGCTGGCCAAACCCGGCGTGCAGCGGGTGGTAGATGCCTGTCACCGGGTGCTTTATCGCGGGGTCCCGCCCGCCAGGGGAGCCTGAGGGACGGCCGGCGTAACCCCTCCGGGCTCCGGGAATGCGGCGAAGGATCGGAAACCTACCTCCCCCTTGAAGAGTCCTGTACGAGCATGGCGACCAAGGTGCATATGGAAGCTCTCTCCCCCACCATGGAGGAGGGGCAGTTGGTGAAGTGGCTGAAGGCCGAGGGAGATCCGGTGAGGCAAGGGGAGATCTTGGCCGAGATCGAGACGGACAAGGCCATTATGGAGTTGGTGGCGCGGGGCGAGGGAGTCCTGCGGAAAATCCTCCTCCCTGAGGGGGGGACCGCTCCCGTCGGGGCCGTCATCGGGATTATCGCCGGAGCGGACGAGGACATCGGTGCGCTCTTGGGGGAGCAGGTTCCTCCGGCCACCGGCAGTGGCCTTGTTGCAGCCGGCGACACCTCCCCGGCGGATAGCTTGGAGGGGGGCCCTCCCCAGGCCCACGAGCCCGCGCCCTCCGGGGTCGGGACCTCCCGGGTCAAGGCATCGCCGGTAGCCCGGCGCTTGGCCTCCGAAGCCAACCTGGACCTGAGAAACGTCCAGGGTTCGGGTCCGGGGGGACGGATCATCAAGCGGGACGTGGAGGATGCCCTGGCTTTCGGGGTGGCTGCCGGAGGACCTTTGCCGGTCGCCGGGGGACGGGTGCCGGAACCCAGCGCCGCGGCACCGAGGGGCGGCGTCTGGGGTGCCCCTCCGGTTTCGGCTCGCCCTTCGACGGGGGAAACGGGCGTTCCGTCCAGGCTGGCCCCGCGGCACGGGGAAGGGAGACCTGACTTCGAGGATATTCCTCTCTCCCAGATGCGGAAGACCATTGCCCGGCGGCTGGTGGAGTCCATGGCGCCGGTCCCCCACTTTTTCCTGCGGATCAATGTTGACCTTACCCGCACCCTGGAGGCTCGATCCAGGCTGAACGCCATGCTGGAAAAGGAGGGAGAAAAACTCTCCATCAACGATTTCATCCTCAAGGCGGTGGCCGAGGCTTTGGCACGGCACCCCGAAGTCAATGCCCAATGGAACGGCGATTCCGTGCGGCGCCACTACCGCGTACATCTTGGGGTTGCCGTGGCCGTGGAAGAGGGGCTTATCACTCCCGTTCTGCGGGACGCGCACCAGAAAGGTCTCCGGCAGATCAGCCGGGAGATGCGCCAGCTGGCCGCCAGGGCGCAGGAGAAGAAACTCCTGCCCGAGGAATACTCAGGCTCCACCTTCTCCGTTTCCAATCTCGGAATGTTCGGGATCCATGAGTTCACGGCGGTCATCAACCCGCCGGAGGCCGGCATCCTCGCCGTGGGCGCGGTGGAGGAAACACCGGTGGTGAAGGATGGACAGGTGACGATCCGGCCTCTGGTGAAGATGACCATGAGTTGTGACCACCGGGTCATCGACGGGGCTACGGGCGCCCAGTTCCTGCAGACAGTGAAGCTGCTCTTGGAGGAGCCTGCGGCTACGCTGCTGTAGCACGACGAGGGGGTCGAGCCGGAAGGACACCGCCGCTCCGAGGGCTGGTCACCGGGGCAACCTTCGGCTCCCCTGGAGGAGGCGGCCTGCGGGTACCGTTGCGTCGCTTCGCCCGGCCCGGCGGCTCAAGGTTGCCCGGACG
>JAUQOX010000049.1 GCA_030550695.1 Gemmatimonadota bacterium
GCACCGAAGGCTTCCATGTGGTGTGGAATCTCCGCAACCGCCAGGACCCCTACTTCCAGAATCTTCCCATCATCATCCTTACCGCCATCCATCAACAGACCGACCTGCGGTTCTACCCCGACGCCGCCGACGGTACCTACGGAGCCGGAGAATACTTGCCCGTCCAGGGCTTTGTGGATAAGCCTGTGGAGCCGGATGCCCTGCTGAAAGAGGTCCAGAGGGTGCTGTCTATCGGCGAAAAACGATGAACTCGGCGCGGCGGCCGACCCCGCCTGGGGTGCCCGACCAGGCGGAAAGCCAGGCCGAGGCCCCGTTGCCGGCAAGCCCGAGGGCTCTCCCGGCCACGGAGGTCCTCATCGGGCGCATCGGGTGGCTCGTGACCCTCAGGTGGGTCGCGGTGGTGGGGTCGCTTGTGTTCATCGAGGGCGCCCGGCGTCTCCTTCCCATCCACGTTCATTTTTCCCGCCTCCTGGCCGTTCTGGCCGTCCTGGCCCTCTACAACCTGGGGGCGATGTTGTTGCTGCGCCGACTGCGCCGGAAAAGACAGGAAGATCCCTCCCCGGCGGGCATCCCTCCCCCCAACCGGCCGGTGGGGAAGCTGGCCCGGTTCCTCCTTCCCCGCACCCCCCCGGGGGTGGAGTACTACGACCGGCAAGCCGCCGAGGCCGCCCTGCTGGCCGCGGCCCAGATCGCCCTTGACCTGGTCTTTCTGGCCCTTCTCCTGCACTTCGCCGGCGGCGTCGAGAACCCCTTGCGGGTCTTCTTCATCTTCCACGTCATTGTTGCGTCTATTCTACTTTCGGCCCCGGCCACCTACTGTGTGGCCACCTGGGGATTCCTTCTCTTTGCCGCGGTGTCCTTAGGGGAGCTGGCGGGCCTCATCCCCCATTATTCCCTGCAGGGACACTGGCGCCCCGACGGGTACCTGGATCCCCGCCTGGTGGGGACCCAGGTGTTCCTGTTGGGTGTGACCCTTTACGTAGGAGCTTACCTGGCCAGCTCCATCGCGGCCCGCCTGCGGCGGCGGGAAATCGACGTGGTCGTCCTGTCGCGCCACCTGGAAGCCAAGGCCCGCAGGCTGGAAGAGGCCTATGAGGAACTTTCCCTGGCGGAAAAGGCCAAATCGGAATACATGCGCAAGGTGGCCCACGAGCTGCGGGGCCCTCTGGGCACCATCAAAACCGCCCTCAACGTGGCCTTGAACTCCGCCCGCGACGCCCTGCCGCCCAAGACCCGGGGCCTCATCGAAAGGGCGGAGCGCCGGGCCGGAGAGCTGGCGGAGATGACCAAGGAACTCCTGGCCTTGGCCCTGGCCCGGGGCGGCGAGGCCCTGGCCCACCCCGTCCCCATGGACCTCGGGGAGGTGGCCCGGGGGGTGCTCGACGAGCTGGCGGCCCGGGCGGCGGAAGCGGAGATCACCCTGACCGTGGACATCGCCCGGGGGCTTCCCCAGTTGCAGGGCAACCCGGCCGCCATGGCCGATCTCATGAGGAACCTCCTGGCCAACGCCGTGCGCTACACCCCCCCCGGGGGTTCCGTGACGTTCCGGCTCGCCGCCGAAGGAGGGGAGGTGGTCCTGGAGGTGGCCGACACCGGCATCGGCATCGAGCCCGAGGCCCTGGAGCGGATCTTCGAAGAGTTCTACCGGTCCGAGGCGGCCCGGGCCTTCGCCCCCGACGGGACCGGTCTGGGACTGGCCATCGTGAAGGCCGTGGTGGACCGGCACCGGGGGACCATCGCGGTGGAGAGCGAGCCGGGCCGGGGCACCCGCTTCGTGGTGCGACTGCCTTCGTCGGCCGGCGCCCAGGGCGGCCCGGCAGGGTCTCCAGCCTAGGTCGCAGACCCCAGGTCCTTCATCTGCCTAGCCATCTCCCCAGGAAATCCGCAGCAGCCTGATACGCCCGGAGCCAGTTCCGGTGGAGGAGGAAGGAGTGCACCTCGTCGGGGAACACCAGCTCCTCCACGGGAACACCCCGGAGGCGCAGGTGATAGGCCAGATCCACGGACTCGCTGAAGGGCACGTTCCGGTCGTCGTCGCCGTGGATGAGGAGCACGGGCGACCGCCACGTGTCCACGTAGGCCAAGGGCGAGGCCTCCAGCGCCCGCCGGGCAAACTCCGGCCACTGCCCCCGGTCGTAGTCGGGGCGGAAGCCGGCGATGACCACGTTCCAGTCGTGGACCCCGTGGAGGTCCACCCCGGCGGCGAAGAGGTCCGAGGCCTTGGCGAGTCCCATGGCCGTGAGGTAGCCGCCGTAGGATCCTCCCCACAGCCCAATGCGGGCCGGATCCACCTCGGGGCGGCTCCGCAGGTAGGCTCCGGCCCCCAAGACGTCCTGGAACTCGCTGGCCCCGGCGGCCCCGTAGTTCAGAGCCTCCCGGAACTCCATGCCGTAGCCGATCCCCGAACGGTAGTTCACCGACAGCACCACGAACCCCTGGGCCGCCAGGTACTGGTTCAGGGAATAGGCGTGGTGGTAGTAGATGCTGGGGTGGAAGCCCAGGAGCATCTGCCGCCGGGACCCCCCGTGGAAGTAGACCACGGCCGGTCGGCGTTCCCCGGGGCCGAGGCCCGGGGGCAGGAAGAGCTGGCAGGGGATTTCCAGCCCATCCGCCGCCCGAAAGCTTACCGGCACCGGCTCCACCAGACCGGTGCGGGGAAACTCCGCGGCCAGCCAGTCCTCCAACAGGGGACGCCGCCCTGCCCCCGGCAGGAGGATCTCCGCCCGGGCCGGGAGGGTGGCCTCGGAGGCCAGGAACGCCAAGGCCCTTTCGGCCAGGGGCAAGGGGGACCACTCGATCCCCCGCCCCGAGGTGAGGGGTTCGGGGGAGCCGCTCCCATCCACCGCCACCCGCCACAGATGCTTGCGGTGGGGATCGTCCTGGTTGGAGTCGAAGAAGGCGTGGCGCCGGTCGGCGGAGAGAAGGACGTTGCCCACCTCGAAGGGGCCGGGGGTGAGGTTCCGGGGCGCTCCCCCCTCGGCCGGCACCGCCCACAGGTTCAGCCAACCCGTCTTCTCGTAGGGGAAGAGGAGGAGGTCTCCGGCGGCCCAAAGCAGCGGACTCTCTCCTTCCCATGGCCAGAAGGCGCTCCCCTGCCCTTCCTCGGCCCGAAACACCTCCCGCCCCTGCCCGCTCTCGGGGTCGGCCACCACCAGGGCGAAGGGGACCGTCTGTCGCACCGGCACGAAGGGCCACTGGCCCGGGACCTGGGGGCGGCGGAGGAAAGCCAGCCGCCGGCCGTCGGGCGACCACACCGGGCTGGCGTCCAGCCACAGGCCCGGGCTCATCCAGCGCACCGTGCGGTCTCCCTCCCCCCACACCCCCACAAAGCTGTGGGTACCCCGGCCGGCCACGAAGGCCACCCGCCGCCCGTCGGGGGAAGGCACCAGGCTTCCCGCGCCCCCCCGGACCTCGAAAAGCTTATCCGCGGGCCCCTCGCCGTCCAGCCTTTTCCGGAAGACGGCGTTCCCTTCCCCGTACAGGTAATGCACGCCGTCGGGGTGCAGGGTGACGGGTCCCCCGTCGCGGAGCTTACGGGCCTCGCCGCCGGCTACGGGCACGATCCACACGGCCCTGGCCACCCCCGCCGCCACACTCTCCGGGTTGGGGATCTGCCCCTGGCGGTTGGGGGCCCCCCCCCGGACGAACACCAGGTGCCGTCCGTCCAGGGTGAAGCGCAGGGCCGAGATCTCCTGTCCGTCGTCTTGCGTGTAGGCGGTAAGGCGCCGACCCCGCCAGTCCGGGGCTTCGGCCACATAGACGTTCCTCACCCCCCGGGCGTTCTGGACCCAGGCCACCGCCCTTCCGTCGGGAGCCGCCGCCAGGCCGGACGGAAGGGAGGCGGAGAGGACCTGCTCCAGGGTGAACCCCGCCCCCGGCCTGGCCGAGGGGGGTGGCGGCGGCCCGAGGCTCCCAGGACCCCGGGACAGCTCCGAGAACGGAACGCCGGCTCCCGGCCGGAAAAAGACGGCCAAGAGGGCCAGGGCCAGAAGCCCCGGCCGCCACAGCTTTCCCATCCTCATCATGGCTCACCTCCTTCCTTCAAGCCTGCCACGCCGCCTTCCTTCCTCATTCCAAGACCTCCGCTCCCGCCACGAAGAACTCTTCCAGGGTTAGGCCTCCCTGGCCCACCACGAGGACGCCGTGGGGTCCGAAGGCCCGTCGAAAGGCCTCCAGCCCCTCAAAGCCCTTGGGCCGGCCTCCGCTCCTTACCTCCAGGGCCGTGAGCCTGGAGCCGGTGTCCACCACATAGTCCACTTCCCGGCCCCGATCCCGCCAGTACATGAGCCGCCATCCCCTCGTCTCGGCCAAGTTGGCCAGGTGCGCCCCCACCGCGCTTTCCACCCACCGTCCCCACCGCTCCGGATCGGCCCGCACCTGCTGGAAGGAGAGACCCCTCCCGGCGCTGGCCAGGGCCATGTTCATCACCTGGAGTTTGGGGCTCGACCCCCTCCGACGCACCTCCGAGCCGGAGAACTTCTCCAGGCCCTTCACCATCCACACCTGGCCCAACAGGTGCAGGTAATGCGCCAGCGTGACCGTGTTGCCGGCATCCTGAAGCTGGCCCAACATCTTCTGGTAGGAGAGGACCTCGCCCGAGTAGCGCCGGGCCAGCTCGAAGAGCTGCCGCAGCAGAGCCGGCTTCTCCACCCTGTGGTGCAGAAGGAGGTCTCGGGACAGGGTCGTTTCCACCAGGGAGTCCAGAACGTACCGCTCCCATCGAGCTTCGTCTTCCACCAGCCAAGCCGAGCCGGGGTAGCCGCCGAAGTAGAGGAAGGTGTCCAGTCCCCACCCGAACGCCTGTTGCATTTCCTGGAAGGACCAGTGTCCCACCCGGATCACTTCGAAGCGTCCGGCAAGGCTTTCGGCGAGCCCCTTCTGGACCAGGACGGGGGCCGAGCCCAGGACCACCACCCGGAGGGGAAGCCCTTGCCGGGTGTCCTCGTCCCAGAGCCCTTTGACCACGGCGGACCAGTCCTGGACCTTTTGGACCTCGTCCAGAATGAGCACGGCGCCGGAGCCGGCCGGCCCCCCAGGTCCCCAGGGCGGCAGCCCATCGCGGCTGGGGCGGGCCTGGCGTCCCGACGCCGCCCTTTGCCCGGCGGGGGGCGGTGGCCCTTCCCGAGCCAGCCGCCGCCCCATCTCCCATTGCTGCTCGAGCCACATCCGATTCTGCAGCCCCGGGAAATCCGCCGAAGCGTAATGAAAAGGGAGATCCAGCTCGGCGGCGACCTGCTGCACCAAAGTGGTCTTGCCGGCCTGCCGCGGTCCCCAAAGCACCTGGAGGAATCGCCTCGGCTCCAGAAGGCGTGCCCGGAGGAGGTGGAAGAGGGGGCGGCGAAAGGCCGGCAGAGGCTGGGTCATGGCGGGCCAGGGGGTCAGGTGGCGAAGGGTTGGCGGCAGTCGAAGTTCTACTCAGCGTGCTGAGTAAAATTACTCAGTCCACTGAGTAATTTGAAGAACCTGATCGACCCGCGGGAGGTCGGAGCCTACCCCCCCAGGAACTCCAGCACCGCCCGGTACTGGCTTCGGCCGTCCAGACCCGCCTCTTCCAGCACCTGCTCCGCCGTGCCGCTCCCCAGGTAGTGCCCCCGCTGGAAGGCGTGGAGGGAGTGGGCCCGGCCCCGGGCCGATTTCACCCACCGGTACAGGGTGGGGAGGGTGAACCCCGTGATCCCCATGGCCCGCTGGGCCGCCTCTTCCGGGAAGATCTCTTCGCGCCGACCGGGGGGAAGGGCATCGAACAGCTCCTCGCTGGCCACGTAGTACACGTCCAGCTCCACCCCGTCGGCCTCGAGAAGCGGCAAGGCCTCCTCCACGAAGGCGTAAGCGGCGCCGCTCTCCTGGAGCACCACCACGCCGTCGGCCCGGCCCCGGGCGGTCCGTAGGCGGTAGACCCCCTGGGCGGCCTGGGCGGCGGGGGCCAATCCCAAGGCGGCCCGGTCCGGCACCTTCTCGGGGGGCCGGGTGACGAAGGGGGCGATCACCGCGGGCCTCAGGCGCAGGGCGGCGGCCAGGAGGGGCCAGACCTCCGCGGGCTCCCAGGGCGTCAGGGTCACCAACGTGCCGGCAGGGAAGTTCCCCTGGAGGAGCTGCAGGGCCTGGGGGTCGGCGTGGGTGGGGCCGTCCTCGCCGGTCTTGAGCCCCGCGTGGGCGCACACCAGGACCATGGGACGGTAGGGCTCGCCGGGGGCCACGGCCCGGCGGGCCTGCTGGCCGATGGCGTGGAGCCGGGCGGCGATGTGCCCCAGGGGGGCCAGGAACGCCCCATAGGAGGCCCCCACGGGAAGGTGGCTCCCGAAGGCAGCGATCCCGGAAAGGATGGCCGACATGGCGTCTTCGCAGATGCCGCCGGCGGCCAGGATCCGGGATCGCGGGTTCTCGATGGCGTGCCAGAACCCCCCCGGAAAACCCTCGGCCGCCAGGTTGATGCTGGTGGAGCCCAGAAGATCCGCCGCCGCCGCGAGCACGGCTCCGCCGCTCGTGCGGTTCAGATAGCCCAGGGCGCGTCCCAGTTCGGCCCGAAGCGTGGTGACGGTCCCGGGGGCCAGGACCAGCTCGGGGGGAGGTCCATCGCCTTCGGTGGCGCGGTACAACCGGTCCAGGTCGGGGGCCAAGGGAGCCACCGGCTCCCCGGTGTCGGCCGGCCGGTTCCCCTGCCGGGTGGCACCGGTGGCTGGGCCGGAGGAACCATACCCTCTGGTCAAGCCCGTGTCGGCCGGCCGGTTCCCCTGCCGGGTGACGTCAGGCACCGCCCAAGACCCATGGGCCGCCCCGCTCCCCCAGGCCTCCTGCCCCTGGTGGCGCGCTTGGAGCCTGCCCAGGGCGGCGCGTAGCTTATCGGCAAGAAGGCTGGTGGTTTCCTTATCCTCCTCCACCGCCCGGCGCACCAGGGTCAAGGCCTCCCAGAAGCAGGCCTCCATCACCGCCCGACCGTCGGGCCCGGCGCAGCGCCGCTCGCCGGGGGGGCAGGTGGGAAGGGTGGCGTTCTTCTTGCCCGTCAGCTCCGCCACCGCCGCCAGGAACCCTTCGGAGCACAGGGCGTGGCCGGCCCCGTGGGAGGCCCGTCCCTCGATGCCGTACCTCCACCCTTTCCGGGTGCGGTAGACCAGGGCCGTGGGCCGGCCGTTTCGCAGGCCGAGGGCCAGGCGCTGGGCCACCCACACTTGCCGAAGGCTCGAGCCGTCGGGCACCCACACCACGTTCCAGTCGTGGAAACGGAAGAACTCCCGGGGGTCCCAGGGCACGTACTCCCCAGGTTGCTCCCCGTCGCGGCACACCCGATCCGAGTCAATGGAAGACTGGTTCCAGTCCAGGTGGAGGAAGGCGTTGTCCAGGCCCGCCGTAGCTGCAGCCGCCACGGCTTCCGCCACTCGCCCCGGCGTGAGCCCCCCCTCCCCCTCCACGATGTGGACCCGGGGGGCGGCTTCGCCGTAAAGGTCCCGGGCAGCCCAGGCCAGCCCCAGGCTGGAGCCCACCCCCACCCCCGAGGCCCCGGTGGCCAGACGGACGAAGGGTGTGGCGGGGGTGGGGTGTCCGTCCAAGGCCTTGGACCGGAACCGGGTGAACAGGGGAGAGCGGGTCACCGGGTTGCGCCGGAAGCCCAAAAGGTCTTCCAGCCTCAGACGCAGGGCTTCGTCGTGAGGGAGGAGCTCTGGAGCCCCCACCCGGGCGATCTCGTCCCGGAGCGCCCACAGGGCATAGAGCCCCAGGGCTTTGTGCCCCGCCGCGTAGGAGAGGATGTCGGCTTCCGGGCGGTGAGGGTGGGCCAGGTCGTAGTCCAGGGTCCCGAACACCAGGGCCGCCGCCAACCGCCCCGACGAGATGGACCCCCCGGGGTGGCCCGAGGTGGGCACGTAGTTGTAGAGGAAGGCGCACAGGGACCGATACAGAAGGTCGAAGGCCTCCAGGGCCCTTTCTTCGGCCTCGGAAAACGGGGCCGGCCGACGCTCCACCTCCTCCACCGCATCCACCCACACCCCCCGCCGGGGGCCCAGGACAGGCGCGTCGGACAAGGAAGGAGCGGGCCCCGCGCCCCCGTGGGCACCGGCGCCATGGCGGGGGCCCAGGGCGGGCAGGTCCGGCATGGAAGGGGCGGGGGAGGGAGGGGTGGGCGTTGATCCTTCGGTGGTGTGCAGCATGATGCCTCCTTGGACGGGAGCACCATCATGGGGCCTGACCGCCCCCTTGGCCAGGCGGGACCGAAGTTCTGCGCCGTCCCGCCACCCCCTTCCTTGCCGGTGCCGGCCTCGACGAATAACATGATTACATATCCTTCTGATCCCGGACCAGGAGGGCCCCATGGTCAGCTCTCGCCTCACCCCTTCCGTCGAAGCCACGCCCGCGCCGCCGCACCACGGCTCCCGAAAAAGTGGTTGGCGCTGTTCCTGGCCGGCGTTCGACAGCCTGTTCCTTCTGGTAGGCCTGGCGGTCGCGGCCTGTTCGGACAGCTCTACCGGACCCGGGCAACAGGGTGCAGAAAAGCTGACACCGGTGGAGGGGCAAGGTCTTCAAGCCCCGGCAGGCACGGTGCTCCCCTCCGGCCCCACCGTCGAGGTGAGGGGAAAGAAGGGTGAGCCTTTGCGAGGGAAGATCGTGACCTTCGAGGTGTTGGAAGGAGGAGGAAGAGTTCCCTACCCTGAAGTGGAAACCGACTCGCTGGGTAGGGCCACTGCCATCTGGATCTTGGGGAACGCTCCCGGCGAACGCCAAAGGCTCCGAGCCTCCATGGGATCCCTCAAGGCCGAGTTCGAAGCCACCACCGTCGAGGCCACCCCGGGGCAGAAGTACTCCGGCCGTCAGGGCTACATTGACTATTATGCGGGTAACGTACCCTTGATCCTCCATGCGCCTCAGGGAGGCGACCAACGCCCGGCGGAGATGCGGGGAGAGCGGCTGGTGGACACGGTCCGCTTTGCGGGAACGGCCGAACTCGCTCTGGAGATCCGCCAAGCGCTCCATGAGCGCACCGGGGGCTGGGCTCACGTGGTCATCAACAACCTCCACCCCATCAACCTCTACCCCGACCGCGAACTGGTTTCGGCAGCCATGTCGAACCAAGCCGCCCGGCGGGCCTGGTGGGAGTACCACACCTACCTGGAGCAGGCGGTGGCTTCGGTGGGACAAAAGTTCGGCGAAGGACTTGTCCACTCCATCCGCGGCCATGACCATCCCATTCCCCGGGTGGAGCTGGGCTACCTCACCTCCCAGACCAGCCTGACCCTGCCCGATGAAGTCCTGGACAGCATCGTGTACGTGAGCGGGAGCAGCGTCAGGGGACTGGCCAGCAAGCCGGGCAAGACCTTGAGCGGGATCATCCGCGGCCCCAAGAGTTTGGGAACCCTGTTGGAGAACCGCGGCTATCCTGCGACCCCCAGCCAGTCACAACCCATGCCGGGCATGCCGGGCCAGGTCCCGTACCTCAACGGCGCTTTCTCTACGAACCGCTACGGGTCCCGCGACGGCGGCCCCACCCACGCCATCCAGCTTGCCCATTACACTCCTGGGCTCCTGGATACCGAGGCCAACCGCCGGGCTTACGCCGTGGCTCTGGTGGACGCGCTTATCGAGTACTTTGCCGCCCACTTCCGGATCCCCCTGGCGCCCCGATAGGCCAATCGGGCAGGGCGGGGAGCTTCCGGGGCTGGCTCCCCGCCGCACCTC
This sequence comes from Gemmatimonadota bacterium, assembly GCA_030550695.1. Taxonomy (GTDB): domain Bacteria; phylum Gemmatimonadota; class Gemmatimonadetes; order Longimicrobiales; family Gaopeijiaceae; genus JAUQOX01. The sequence goes on from JAUQOX010000049.1 coordinate 9,664, forward strand.
ACCCCCCCCGGCCTCCCCGGCCTTCTCCCCTCCCATCCGAGGCCCCCGGGCGTTGCGGAACCCATCTCCCCGCTGGGCACGGCACTTAAAGGCCGGAGGACTCTTCCAGCCCTCCCAGCTGCACGGCCGCCGTGCGGGCCGTGCCGGCCTTGTCCGACGCTACGGTAATCTGTACGGCGGCGTCGGGCTCCAGGCGCCGCACCACGAAGGCGACCGTGGCGCTCCGCTCCTTGACCCCCGCCGAAAAGGGGCTCGAACCGGCCAAATGGCCGATGCGCTTCCGTCCATGCCCCCCCTCCACGACGGCCCCCTGAACTTCGAGGATCGCCAGGGGGGGCGCCGCTACCTGATCGGCCAGGGTCCCGTCCCGTAGCCTCCGGCCCACCAGGCCTTGCTCCGTGAGGTTCGTGGGAAGGAAGCCGGTGTTGGTGACGGTGACTTCCACCTGGAAACGGTCCTGGCCCAGGGGCCGGACACGGGGCTCACCCACTTCGATGCGGGGAAGCTGTTCGGCAAGATAGAGGATCCAGGGCACCTGCACCTCCAGCTCCCCTTCCAGCAGTTCCACCGGTGGATTCTGCCCCCAAAAAAGGGTGTGCCAACCTCCGATCTCCACCGCACCGAGCTGTGGATGCGTGTAAGGTGTCCAGTTTCGGAAGTATTTCCCTCCGAACCGCTCGTCGTTCAGCCGGTGCCAGTCCTTTTCCGAGATCTCGCCGTCGCCGTCGGCGTCCGGCACCCAACGCTCGGGGGGCGGCGAGTATTCGGGCACGAAGCCGATGGCCCCTTGGTCCGAATAGGCCCATTGGATCAGCGTGCCATAGCGCCGTTCCGTGGCGTGGGTGGCGCTGGGGATCACCCTCCGGCCGGTGGTCCGGGTGTAGAACTCTCCCAGGTGGACCACCAGAGCCTCGTCGGCGGGGTCGAACTGAGCAGGATCCATGGCCGAGGGGAGCCGGTACACGAACCCCCCGGAAGTGTGACCGTGGACCAGGATCCCCACGTTGCGGTGCTCGTTCAGGAAGTGGAGGGTGGCGTAGGTCTCCGGCTCCGACAGGGGAAAGTCCCCCGAGCCGTCCTGGATGTGCCGGCGCTCCCAGTTCCGGGGGAAGTTGCGGTTCATGTCCACGCCCCCGATCCCGTCCTCGTTCAGGGCCCCGTCGCCGTCGTTGTCCACCCCTTCCCGGACCAGGCGGAAGAAGGGTCCGGGATCCCCCGGCCGGCGGGGAACCAGGATCCGGGGATCGTCGTCGCCGAGGCGCAGGTTCCCCTGGGGATCGGGGACCCGCATGGAAAGGATCCGACCATCCCCGTCCAGGTCCTCCGGCGGATCCTCGTCCAGGAGACCGTCGCCGTCTTCATCCACCGGCCGCACGTTGCTCCTGAGGAACTGGTCCTCGGCCAAGACCAGGTCCGACCCGTCGGGGTTGAACTTGGGCCGGAGGTAGAAGGTGCTCCGGTCCAGGAGGGCGGTGACCCGGGGGTCCTTGCCGTAGCCGTTCACCAGATAGGCCAGCACATAGAGGACCACCTCGGAGCCCGTGAGTTCCCGGGCATGGATGCCCCCGTCCAGGTACAAGGCCGGCTTCTCGTGGGCCGGTCCGGTGCGCCGGTTGGTGACCTCGGCCACGAGGAGTTCGGCCCCCCTGAGGCTCGTGCCGATGGAGCGCACCTCCACCAGGTCCGGATACAGGGAGGCGAATTCCCGAAGGATGCGGTGGGCTTCCTCGGCGGTGTGGTAGCGGTCCCAGGACACCTGGCCCTGGGGGCCCACCAGGGGCGGCTGGCGAACGGAGCCTCCGGGAGGGTGGGGGGCGGAACAGGCGGCTGCGGCCCCCAGAGCCGCAACCAGAGCCCGTCGGAGCTGCATGGAGACCTCCCAAGGTACGGAGGGGATGGGAGCGTGGTGCCGGATCCAGGCAAGCTAGCGCCCCTGCCCGGGGCCGCAACCGGTACCGACGAAGGCGCCCCCCGGGGGCTTTCCGAGGCGGGCCGAGGCAAGCTTAACCCGGCTACCGTTTCGGACGATACTTTGTAACGAAGTCCTGGAGCGTGGAACGTCAGCCTTTACCGTGAAGGGGGCGTCATGTTTCGAAACCTCAAGCTGGCCTACCGCATCGGCCTCGGATTCGGCGCGGTGGTGGTCTTGGCCGGCATCATCATCGTCTACGTCTCGACCCAATTGGGTTCCCTCAGGAGCACCGTGGACGTTCTTGTCCACGACCGCATGGTCAAGACCCGTCAAGCCAACGAGATCATTGACCAGATCAACATCGTGGCCCGGGCGGTGCGGAACATGATCCTCCTGGACGATCCGGTGAAGAAGCGGGAGGAGGACAGCCGCATCACCGAAGTCCGGGCCAGGGTCGCGACCCTTCTGGACAGCCTGTCCGAGACCATCACCTCGGTGGAAGGGAAGCGGAGGCTGGAGGCCGTGATCCAAGCGCGGAAGGAATTCCTCCCCCTCAACGACCGGATCCGAGCCATGGCCCTGGAGGGCGCCGACCGGCAGGGGGCCACCGACTTCCTCCTGGGGGAATACCGGCAGGCCCAACAAGCTTACATGACCGCCGTGGAAAACCTCATCCACTACCAGACGGACCTGGCCACCTCCGACGGCGAGGCCGCAGCCGCGGCCGTCCAGAGAGCCCGGACGGTGTCCATCGTGTTGGGAGCGGGCCTGGTGCTGTTGAGCCTGCTGTTGGCCGGGGTCCTGGCCCGTTCCGTGGCCAAGCCCGTGGAGCGGTGCGTCCAGGTGGCCCGGGACCTGGCGGACGGCCAGGTGGACCTGGAGATCGAGGTGGATCGCAAGGACGAGGTGGGAGCCCTGCTGGCAGCCATGAAGGAGCTGGCCGCCCGCATGGCCGGGCTCATCGAGGACCTCACCCACATGGCCCGGGAACACGAGCTGGGCGACATCGACGCTCGGGTTCCGGTCCAGAACTACCGAGGGGCCTTCCGCACCATGGCCGAAGGGATCAACCGGATGGTGGAAGGACACCTGACCCTGACCCGGAAGGCCATGGCCTGCGTGGAGCAGTTCGGCCAAGGCGATTTCGAGGCCGAGCTGGAGCGGTTCCCCGGCAAGAAGGCCTTCATCAACGACATCGTGGAGCGGCTGCGGAACAACCTCCAGGCTCTGGCTCATGAGCTCCAGGCCCTCATTGCCGCGGCGCGGGAGGGGGACCTGGCCCGCCGGGCCGAGGCCTCGGCCTTCCGGGGCAACTGGAGGGACCTGGTCCAGGGCGTGAACCAACTCCTGGACGCCGTCATCGAGCCGGTGAACGAGGCGGCGGCGGTCTTGGAGCAGGTGGCCGCCAAGGACCTGACGGCCCGGGTTCACGGCAACTACAAGGGCGACCACGCCAAGATCAAAGAGGCGTTGAACCGGGCCCTGGAGAACCTGGAGCAGGGCTTCTCCACCGTGGCGGTCTCGTCCGATCAAGTGGCCGCGGCCGCCGAGCAGATCGGATCGGGGTCCCAATCCTTGGCCCAGGGCACGAGCGAGCAGGCCAGCACCCTGGAGGAGGTGTCCTCGAGCCTGGAAGAACTCCGCTCCATGGCCCGGCAGGTGGCCTCCAACGCCCAGGAAGCCCGGGGAATGAGCGAGCAGGCCAAAGGGGTCACCGACGAGGGGGTGGCGGCGATGAAGCGGATGGCCGAAGCCATGGCCCGCATTGCCGCCTCCAGCGCCGAGACGGCCAAGATCGTCAAGACCATCGACGAGATCGCCTTCCAGACCAACCTCTTGGCCTTGAACGCCGCTGTGGAGGCCGCCCGGGCGGGGGATGCGGGGAAGGGGTTTGCCGTGGTGGCCGAAGAGGTCCGCAACCTGGCCATGCGCTCGGCGGAGGCGGCCAAGACCACGGCCCAGCTCATCGAAGAGAGCACCAAGAACGCCGAAGGAGGGGTGAGGATCAACCAGGAGGTCATGGCCTCCCTCCAGGAGATCCAGAAGCAGGTCCTGCGGGTGAGCGAGGTCATGGACGACATCGCCACCGCCGCCGAGCAGCACAACCGGGGCGTGGAGCAGATCTCCACCGCCGTGGAGCAGATGAACCAGGTCACCCAGCAGACGGCGGCCAACGCCGAACAGGCCAGCTCCGCCGCCGAAGAGCTGACCAGCCAGGCCGAAGAGCTTCGGCGGATGGTGGCGGAGTACCGGATCAGCGGTTCGAAGGGAGAGGAGAAGGGGGTCGGCCGAGCCTCCAAGCGGGCAACCCTGACCCGGAAAGGGTTCCTCGCCCGCACAGCCGCAAAAACCGCCGGAGGCCGGATGCCGCAGTGGACCGGCCAAGCGGAAGACGAAGGGGGCAACGGCCTGGGCCGTCCCCTCTTCCCCCTGGACCAGCACGAGGACCGGGAGATCCTGACCGGGTTCTGAGGGGTTGGGGGGGGGCGGCCCCCCCCGCGCCGCCCCCCCCCCCCCGGGGGTGTGGGCCCCCCCCCCCCCCCCACCCACCCCGACGGGGCGCGCCCCCCGGGGGCCGACGGCCCGCCAGAAGGGGTGT
>JAUQOX010000313.1 GCA_030550695.1 Gemmatimonadota bacterium
GATCACCCGGGGATGGGCCGACCCCCAGAACCACCGGTCCCTCAGGGAGAGCGAGCCTTTGGTGCCGGGGCGGTTTTACACCCTCAGCTTCGATTTGCAGCCCGACGACCAGGTGATCCCGGCCGGCGAGCGGATCGGCCTCATGATCTTCTCCAGCGACCGCGAGTTCACCCTGTGGCCCGATCCGGGCACGGAGCTGACGGTGGACCTCGACCGGACCTCTCTGGAACTTCCGGTGGTTGGAGGAAGGGCGGCCCTCGAGCGGGCCTTGGGGGTCGGGGGGAGGGGGCCCGGCCGGTGAGCCGGGGAAATTCATGGATCGGGGGTTTACGGAGGCTTCCATGACGGGTGGCAAACGGGGAAGGCGCGGATCCGCCTCCCGGCGCGACTTCCTGAAGGCTTCGGTGCTGGTGGGGGGTGCGGCGGGGCTGGGTTGGGTTCCCGAAGGAGGGGCCGAGTCCACCCTTGGGGGCAGATCTGCCCAGCCGGGGGGGGAGGGGGGGGGACACCCTCCGGCACCCCGTCGGCTGAGGATTCTCATTTTGGGAGGCACCAGCTTCATCGGCCCCCATCAGGTGCGGTATGCCCTGGACCGCGGCCATGAAATCACCCTGTTCAACCGGGGCCAGACGAACCCCCACCTCTTCCCTGAGGTGGAAAAGCTCCGAGGGGACCGGAACGGTGACCTGAAATCCCTGGAAGGGCGCAGCTGGGACGTTTGCATCGACAACTCCGCATCCACACCGGAGTGGGTCACCCTTTCGGCCTCCCTTCTTCGGGACGCGGTGGGGATCTACATGTACGTCTCGTCCCGTTCCGCCTACGCGGACTTCAGCGCCGTCCCCATGACGGCTGCCCACCCCACCCACACCTACGAGACGGCAGGAGTACAGCCCGGCTCCCCTAACCTTCCCTACGGCCTGCGGAAGGCCCTCTGCGAACGGGAGGTCATGCGCTTCTTCCCGGACCGCTACACCATCTTCCGCCCTGCCCTCATCGTGGGGCCGGGTGACCTCACGGACCGGTTTACCTATTGGCCGGTGAGGATCCATCGGGGGGGCGAAATCCTGGCGCCAGGCGACCCTTCGGACCCGTGCCAGATCATCGACGCCCGGGATCTGTCGGAGTGGATGATCCGCATGGCGGAAGAAGGCCACACCGGCATCTACAATGCCCTGGGTCCGGCCATTCCCCGCCCTATGGATCAGCTCCTCTACGGCATCCGGGCGGTCACCACCGCCGAGGCCTTCTTCACCTGGGTACCGGCGGATTTTCTAGCTGCCCACAACGTGCGCTCCTATACGGACATGCCCGTCTGGAGCCCTCCGGGGCCGGGGCGCGAGGGGTTCGCCCGATTCGACATTTCTCCCGAGGTGGCCAAGGGCCTCAGGTTCCGGCCCCTTGCCGTGACGGCCGTGGATACGCTGGAGTATTACTTCTCCCGTCCGGAGGAGGAGCGGGCGGCGCTCCGGGCGGGGCTGGAGCCGGATCGGGAAGCCCAGGTGCTGAAGGCCTGGCGGGAGGCCCGGGGCTCCAGGCCCTGAGGGGCCGAGAGGGGTGCTCCGGCGGGGTGGTGGCCCGGCTCCGTCCCCGACGCTGTCCTCCTGGGGAGACGGGAGCGTCCTCGGCGGCGGGGGGTAGAACGGTTGGAAAAGGGTTGTTCGGGCTTCGGAAGCCGGTTTTCGGGCGGACAAAGCCTGGCACGGGGGTTGCCCATCATTTTGGAAGAGACGCGGGTCGAGGCCGGCGGGGCCCCTGGGGGACCTCGCCGAGCGCCAGGACCGGACGCCGGAGGCGAGTCGCCGGGGAGAAGGAGGATTTCCAGATGCTGAAGTCTGCCCCCGTCACATGGAGCCTGGCCTTGCTGGCCCTCCTCGGTCTATTGGGGATTCCGGGGGGAGACGGTTGGGCCCAGGGCCGACGGGAGACACCCCCGGATTTCCTCTTCGGGCGGCCCCACGGGACCGTATCTTTGGTGTTCGGATACGGGGTTCCCCGGGCGGCCAGCGATATTTTCGAGGAGGTGGACACCCTCTTTACCCTGGCGAAATCCGACTTCCGGGGGCCCGTCCTGGGGATTGCCCTGGCTTTTACCCTGGACGAGCGGTGGGATTTGGCGGTGGAGATCGCCCATTCCGGCTCGGAGCGTTGGTCCGAGTACCGGGATTGGGTGGAGGAGGGGAAGGGGGGGGAGAAGATCCCCATCGAGCAGAAGACGACCTTCCGCCGGACGCCGGTGATGCTTTCCGCCCACTACTATCTTCTCGACCGGGGACGTTCGGTGGGCCGCTTGGCCTGGGTTCCGTCCCGATGGGCCCCCTACGTGGGGGTGGGACTCGGGCGGGTTTTCTACCGCTTCGCCCAGGAGGGGGATTTCGTGGACTTCGTGGACAGCAGCATTTTCACCGGGGAATTCGAATCCCGGGGAAGCGCCTGGATGGCCCAGGTCTTCGGCGGAGCCCAGTGGTCCTTGAGCCGCTCCTCGGTGCTTCGGGGAGAGGCCCGGTACGGCTGGGCCCGGGCCGATCTGGATCGTCTCTCGTACACGGGGTATGATCCTATCGATCTCTCGGGCTTCCAGGTGACCCTTGGCCTCGGGATCCGCTTCTGACGGAGAAAGGAAGGGACCATGAACCGGAAAATCTGGGAACGGGTCGCCGGCGGAGGGGCGCTTCTGGGTGTCCTCTTGGCCGTGGTGGGGGTGGGGAGGGGAATCGTGGTGGGGCAGGAGGCGGCTTCCCCGTGGCTTCCCTGGTTGGGGTGCTGGGAGGCGGTGGAGGGTGGGGAAGAGGCGCCCTTGCTCTGCATCCGTCCTTTCCCCGGCGGAGGGGTGGAGTTCGTCACCTGGGCGGAGGGAAGGGTCCTCTCCACGGAGATTCTCCAGGCGGACGGCGTGGCCCGGGAAGTGGAGCGGGAAGGGTGCCGGGGGACGGAGACGGCCCGTTTCTCCGCCGACGGCAGGCGGGTGTACCTGAAAGCTTCCTATCTCTGCGGTGACGGCCGACAGCGTTCCACCAGCGGCATCCTCGCCGTGGTGAACCCCACCACTTGGGTGGATATCAAGGTGGCGGGGGATGGGGTGCGGAAGGCCCCCTGGGCCCTCCGCTACCGGGTGGCTCG
>JAUQOX010000314.1 GCA_030550695.1 Gemmatimonadota bacterium
CCCCTGTGCCCCCCCACCCCTCCTCGGCCACACCCAGGGCCGCCAGGAGCGTCCGGGCTTGCGCCTGCTCCGCCACCTTCCGGGACCTTTCCAGCTCCTCCACCCTTCGGAGAGCCAACTCGAGATTCCAGGCCACCCCCCTCTCCCCCGGCCGAAGACGGAGGGCCGCCTCCAAGTGCACCACCGCCTCCCGGGCTTGCCCCAGGGCCACCTCCCCCTCCCTTTCCGAGGCCTGCCGAAGGAGCGTCCACCCCAGGTTGTGGAGGGCGCTGGAAGCCAGAGCCGGGTCTCGCGACGCAGCGGCCAGCCGGAACTCCTCCTCCGCCTCCTCCCATCGTTGGGCCTGGGCGTGGCGGACCCCCCTGCGGAACGACGCCCAGGCTGGGTCGCCCCCGATCCTTTCCCACAGGAGCCAGACCCCACCCAGCAGGCCCACAAGGAGCCAGAGTACCCGCAAGAGGTTTCCCGCCTTCACCAACCCGGCCTCCACCTGGGGGTCCCCAGGATCCACTCGAGGCACAAGGCCAGAAGAGCCACCGAAAGAAGGACCGGCCGCCCCGGTCGGGGGATCTCCACGACCTCCGGCCTGGCCTCGCCCCCCCCTTCCCCTCGGCCCAACCCCTCCAGGACCCTCTGAACCTCCTCCTCCCGGTCTCCCCTTCCGGCCCCACCCCTCCCTGCCAAGGCGACCCGGGCCATGGCCTCGGGGTCGGCCCGCGACAAGGGCGCCTCCCTCCTAGCTTCGGCTGCAGGCCCTCCGGCCTGAAGCCGCCCCGTCCTGCCGGGGGACTGGGGGGTCTCGTCCAGGGCCTCCAGGGGTACGGCCCCTCCTTCAGGAGTGCCTACGGTGAGGCACCACACCCCCACCCCCCGCCGGGCCAGATACCGGCCCTCCCCCACCGCCCCGTCCCCCTCCCCGTGCCATTCCCCGTCCGACAGGAGCAAGACGACACTTCCAGGGGGGAAGCCGGCCTCTTCCAGGAGCCGGCGGGCCTCTTGCAGCCCCTTCCCCGCCGAGGATCCCGGCGCCCCGACAAGCCCCGGCGCCACGGAACCCAGGACCGTGCGCACCATGGCCCCGTCGGCCGTCAGGGGAAGGAGGGTCCAGGCCTCTCCCGCAAACGCCACCACCGCCACCTCCCCCCCTCCCCGGCTCCCCACAGCCCGAAAAGCCAGAGCCCGCGCCCGCTCCATCCGGCCCCCTGGGACATCCGGGACCCCCATGGACCAGGAGACGTCCATGACGATCACCAGGGGGGGCGCCCCGCGGTTCACCACAAGCTCCGTGGTTCCCCACGGCAGATCGGCCAGAGCCCCTCCCAGGGCCAGGGCACCGACGGACAGGAGGAGCCCTCGTACCCCCCAACCCACCCTCGCCCCCACCCGCCATCCCCCCCGAGGCCAGAACCCCGACCCCTGCCCCCGTTCCAGATAGGCTTCCAGCCGGCGTTGCCGCCGCCCGCGGCGCCACAGACCCAGCAGACCGAGTCCTCCCAGGAGCGCCCCCCAAAGGCCCGCTGCCATCCAGGGACTCATGGGAGTCTCTCCCTCCGCCGGCTCAGGAAAACCCCTTCCAGGAGGAGACACCCCACCCCGACCCCCAACAGGAGCCCCCCCAGCCGGCCTGCCCCTCCGGCCTGAGGGGCTCCCCTCTCCCCCACCTCCTTCTCCACCTTCCGAAGGCTTTCCGCCAGCCTTTTCGTGTCCGCCGCGGGGAAATAGGCTCCTCCGCCCTCCACAGCCAACCGCTCCAGAGCCGCCTCCGCCAGGGGTTCCCCTCCCCCCACCCCTCCCACCCCCACGGCGTAGACGCGCACCCCCAGCGACCGGGCCCAGGCCGCCGCCGTGGAGGGATCCACCGCTCCGGCATTGGACCGCCCGTCCGTCAACACCACCACCGCCCGGCGGCTCCCCGCCCCTTGAACAGCCCGGTGGACGGCCAACCCCACCCCCTCTCCCAGGGCGGTGGCCTCTTCCCAGGGCGAGACCTCCACCCGTTCCAGGGCCCGGGCCACGTGGCGATGAGCGGCCGTGGGGGGAACGAGGGTACGGGCTTGCCGCCCGAAGATCACCAGCCCGATTCGGCTCCCTGCGCCCGTCCGCCGGAGGAGGCCTAGAGCCGCGTGCCGCGCCGCGTCGAGGCGGGACTCTCCCCCCATGTCCCGGATCCCCATGGAGGCGGAGACGTCCAGGGCCAGGACCACCACCACCTCGGCCTGGCCGAGGGCCGCCCTCCAGGAGGAAGGAGAGGGCCGGCCCACGGCCAAGTGCAGGCCCAGGAGGAACACCGCGGCTCCCCGAAGGCGCCAGGACCAGGGGGGGGAAACTCCCCGGTGGCCCCCACCGTTCCCTTCCCCCGAAAGGGGGAGGAGTTGGGGGAGCCCCCAAGGACCCCCTCGCCAGCGGAGCGCCCCCCAAACCAGGGCCAGGGCCGCCACCCCGGCACCCAGAAGGGTCACCGCCTCCATCCTGGACAGCCTCCTCTCCTCCCCGAGGCCTCTCGGCCCAGGGGAGCAGGTGCCGGCTCCGGGAGCCTTGCCGATCCCTTCCGGTCCGGCCCCTTCCTGCGCCCTTTCCCCCCAACCGCGCCTTGGGCTTCGACCCATGCCTTCAAGGCCTGGAGGGAACGCGAGAAGGCCTCCGTCGTTCCCCGTTCCGGCCCGAACCTTCCCCGGTCGGCAGCCTCGAGGCAGATGCGCAGCGTTTCCGGGGGCGAACCTCCCTCCCTTTCGGCGGCCCGCTCCAAGAGTTCGGCGGTGGTACAGGCCGCCAGGGACTCCCCCCAGGCCATGCCCAGAAGGGTTCTGGTTCCCTCCGCCACCTGGTCCAGGATCCCACGGGCCGTGGGCGGCGGGGGAGGGGGCACCCCTTCCCATGCCGCGGCCAGGGCCCGCAGCTCCCGGAGCAGATCCCCCGCGGGGGGCGGGCGGGTGGGGCTGCCGACGGCCCGGTGATCCCCTTCCGACAGGAGGGAGGGGGGGCCGTGGGCCTCGGTCCTTGGGCGGCGGGGGGCGGCGGGGGAGGCCCGCCTCGGCCGTTTCCTCAGGCCCTGCGACAGCAACCCCAAGAGGCCGACCGCCAGGAGGAGGTGGGGAAGGG